>CAOKRJ010000004.1 GCA_948471115.1 uncultured Clostridium sp. | reverse complement strand
GCTATGGATATAACTATAATCTTGAAACAAAAGAAATAACAATAAATGAAGAAGAAGCAGAAGTTGTAAGATATATGTTTGAAAGATATGTAGAAGGAGTAGGTTCCAGTACCATAGCAAAAGAACTAACAACAAAAGGAATAAAAAACTCCAAAAGGTGCAACAAAATGGTGCGAATCAACCATAAGAGGAATTCTAAAAAATGAAAAATATATTGGAGATGTGTTAATGGGAAAAACATTTACAATAGATCCAATATCACATAAAAGATTAAGTAATTTAGGAGAAGTAGACAAGCATTATTTAAAAGAACATCATGAGCCAATTATTAGTAAAGAGTTATTTGATAGAGTACAAGAAATAAGAACAAAAAGAGTAGGTAATAGAGAAACAGGAAGAAGAAATAATAACTATAGTAAAAAATATCCTTTTAGTAGTAAATTATATTGCGGATTTTGTGGCAGTTTACTAACAAGAAGAAACTGGAATGCAAATAGAAATTGTGTCAAAGCAGTATGGCAATGTATAAAAAGAGCAAAACATGGAAAACAAGAATGCCCACATTGTAAAGCAATTTTAGATTTAAGAATGAAGAACAAATGAAAGAGATACTAAAAGAGGAAAAAAATAAAAATCATATTTCAGAAGAATTAGCAGATGTTTTTTATTATGTTTTGTTATTTTCAAGCTATACAGGTATTGATTTAACAGAAAGCTTAAAAGATAAGATGAAACTAAACGAAAGTCATTATCCAATAGAAAAAGCATTTGGAAATAACAGAAAATATAATGAGTAAGAGGAGAAATTTTTATGAAAGTTGTAACATCTGGAAGTAGATATATAGATATAGATGCTTATGCAGGGTGTATAGCATACAGTAATTTATTAAATTTAAAGGGAGAAAATAGTAAAGCTGTTAGCACATCAAATTTAAATGAAAGTATAACTAATGATTTATTAAATTTATCTATAAAATTGGATTATTATGAACCAACAGAAAATGATGAGTTTATTATAATTGATGTATCAAATAAAGATTTTTTTGATAATATAGTAAAAGAAGATAAAATTATAGAGATAATAGATCATCATACTGGATTTGAAGATTATTGGAAAGAAAGATTAGGAAATAACTCAAAAATAGAATTTATAGGTTCTGTTGTAACAATAATTTTTGAATTATATGAAAAAGAAAATTTACAAGATAAAATTACACAAGATATTGCATATCTAATGATGTCAGCAATTCTAGATAATACATTAAATTTTAAAGCAAAAGTAACGACAAATAGAGATAGATTAGTATATGAAAAATTAGAAAAAATAGCTAAAACAAAAGGAAAGTATGCTAGTAAATATTTTTTAGATTGTCAAAAGATTATAGAAAACAATTTAATAAAATCTTTAGAAAATGATACTAAAATTGGAATAATAAATGAAAACTTACCAAATGTTTTTTCTCAATTGACTATATGGAGAAAAGATGAATTACTGAAAAATAAAGAATTAATATATGATACTTTAAATAAATTTGGAGGGGAATGGATATTAAATTTAATATGTTTGGAAGATGAGAAAAGTTACATTATATCTTCAAATTATTCAATATTACAGAATATTCAAAGATTACTAAATGGAAAAATAAAAAAATACTATTTAGAATGTGAAGAAGTTTGGCTTAGAAAAGAAATTATAAAACAAGCAGAGAAATAAGAGATAATTAAGAAGTTATTAAATTAAAATATTATAAATAATAGGTATTCTATTAATCTTAAAAACATCTAACTAAAATCTAACCAAAGTAAAAATAATTTACAAAAAAGTCTTAAAATTTTAAAATACTGTAAACACAGAAAACAATCAAAAAAGTAACAAAATTAATTAGAATTTCAAGGCTTTAAAGTTACTTAATTAACCACAAAAAATCTTAAAAGATTTTTAGATGAAAACATGTGGAATGTGTGGCAGTGCTACAACTAAAACAAGACAGGTAATACTTGATTTTGATATGGTTTCAGAGATTATAACTTTTGGAAAAAAGGCAGATTTGGAAAGGAAAAACATCAAAATTTGGGTGTCAAAGTTAAAGTAATTGCTTAAGTGGTAAGTGGAAACACATAAATTAATTTTTAGGAAATTGAGTAAAGCGTTTGAAATACTAGGAAATTTATGATTGTATCTATGATAAGCATAACAGGGATAGGTTGTATTGGTTAGTAGATATGAGCAAAGGTTTGTTATTTCAAGCAATAGAAGAAATTTTATTAAAATGAGTTATAGAGAATCTTTATAAAATAGGTGTCAGTAGATATGTACTGATGCTTATTTTTATAGGACGAAAAAACGAGAAAATTCGTCCTGTAACATTTGCAATCCAATTCTAATATCCAATAATAATATCAAGAGTAAAATAAACTCACTTCGTTCGCTCATGATATTATTGCTATTAGAGATATTGTGGCACTTAAGCAAATGTAAGGATAAATATGTTTTGTAAATATTGGAAAATTCGTTGATAAGTTAAGGATTTTATGATATTATATAAATTGAAGATGAAAGAGAGGTAAATAAAGTTGAGTAAGAAAAAAGAATTTGAGGATAAAGTAAAATACAGGGATTTCGGCTGTGAAACTATTACAACGAGATAATGCTATATAGCAAATGTTGTAATAGTAAATTATAAATAGTAAGTATATAGCAATTATATCTCGTTATGATTATATAAAAATAAGAAAATAAGGAGATATAAGAATGATAGAAATAGAGTTAAATAATATAAAGAAAAATTATGGATTAAAAAATGTATTAGATAAAGTAAATTTTGAAGTAAAAACAGGAGAAAGAATTGCTTTAATTGGTTCGAATGGATCAGGAAAATCTACTATTTTAAAAATAATAAAAGGAGAAGAAAATCAAGATTCAGGATTAGTCAATATAAGAAAAAATGCAACAATTGAAATGTTAAATCAAATATATAAAATAGAATCACAAAATATGTTAGTTGCAGATTTTATACAGCAAGGTTTTGAAAATATTATTAAATTAGAAGATAGTATGAAGGAACTTGAAAAAAAGATGTCAACTATTAGTAATGATGAAATTCAAAAAATATTGAACAAATATGGAAGAATACAAGAGGAATATATTGCAATAGGTGGATATGAAATGCAAGAAAAATATAAAAAGATTTGTTCTGGATTTAAATTTGATGAAAATATTTTAAATAAACAATATAATGTGCTAAGTGGCGGGGAAAAAACAATTGTAAATTTAGCAAAGATATTGCTTAAGAACCCAAGCATATTACTGCTTGATGAACCTACTAATCATTTAGATATTGAAACTTTACAATGGTTAGAAGACTTTCTAATATCGTATAATGGAACAATTTTAATGGTTTCGCATGATAGATACTTTTTAGATAAAGTTGCAACAAAAACAATACTTTTAGAAGAAGGAAAAGAAAAAATATATGTTGGTAACTATTCATATTTTTTAGAAGAAGATGAAAGAAGAACATTAGCACAATTTGAGGTTTATAAGAATCAACAAAAGCAAATAGAAAAGATGAAAGAATCCATTCAATTATTAAGAAGATTTGGGGAAAAGACACAAAATGAAAAGTTTTATAAACGTGCTAAGTGTATTGAAAAGAGATTAGAAAAAATGCAAGTTATAGATAAAGTATATTTAGAAAAAGAAAGTTTAAAATTAGAGCTTAACTTAAAAGAACGATCAGGTAATGATGTAGTTTCAATAAAATATTTATCAAAACAATATACTAGTAAAACAATATTTGACAAAATTAATTTAGATATTATATATGGAGAAAAACTTGCATTAATAGGAAAAAATGGTACAGGAAAAAGTACCTTAATAAAAATAATATTAGGGCAAGAAGACTTTATAGGAAATATGAAAATTGGTTTATCTGTTAAAATTGGATATATACCACAAGAAATCAAGTTTGAAAATGAAGAGGAGACAATTTTAGAATATTTTATAAAATCGTACAATGGAAATGAAACACAAGCAAGAACAATACTTGCAAAATTTATGTTTCGTAGAGAAAATGTATTTAAGAAGATTGGGAAGTTATCTGGTGGAGAAAAAGTAAGATTAATGTTTGCAGAACTGATACAGAAAAATGTGAATTTTTTAATATTAGATGAACCTACTAATCATATAGATATAGAAACTAGAGAAGTGCTAGAAGAATCTATAAAAAATTATAAAGGAACTGTTTTATTTGTTTCGCATGATAGATATTTTATTAATGCAATAGCAAGTAGAATTATAGAAATTAGTGATAATAAAATTAATTCATATATAGGAAATTATGATGATTATCAAAGAAAAAAGCTTAGAACATAGGAGCAAATGATATGATAGAATCAAAAGGATGGAATTGGAAAATTATTAAAGACAATCAAGCAGAAATTTGGAAAAATCCAAGTATAGAATCGTATTATTTATTAAATAGATGGAGAGTACAAGAAAAGAAAGAGTTTCTCGATTTAGGATGTGGATTAGGTAGACACTCCATTTTATTTGGTAAAAATGACTTTAATGTTAATTGTTTTGATATAAGTGAAGATGCAATTAATAGAACTAAAGAATGGGCTAAAAAAGAAAATTTAGAATTTGATTATAAAGTTGGAGATATGATTAAGCTACCTTATAAAAATAAGCAGTTTGATTGTATTTATTGTAGAAATGTAATTTCTCATACAGATACAGAAGGAATGAAACAAGTAATAAAAGAGCTTTATAGAGTAATTAAAAATGATGGTGAATGCTATCTAACATTAGGCTCAAAAGATACATGGGGATTCAAACAAGAAGATTGGCCTTTGATTGATGAAAATACAAGATTGAGAATGGAAGAAGGACCAGAATATAAAATACCACATTTCTATGTAGATTATGATTTAGTAAAAGAACTTTTTAAAGATTTTGAAATTATTAATATATATCAAGTGATAGATTATTATGAAGAAAAGGAAAAATTATTTGATTCATACCATTACCATGTTTTAATACGCCCAAAATGATTATGAGGAGAAAATGAAATTTGAATTAATAAAAGTGAAGAAAAAGATAAAAATGTAATTTATAATTTGATGCAATTATATACATATGAACTTAGATTTTTTGAAGATGAAACTGCAACATTTACAATATTAGATTCTGGATTATATGTAATGAATAAATTGTGGAAAGATATTGGCAAGATGAAAATAGACATCCATATATATTAAAATGTGCTAATGAATTAGCAGGTTTTGTTTTACAAAGATATAATGAAGAAAATATGAACGAAATAGCTGAATTTTTTGTTATTATAAAGTATAGAAAAATGGGAGCAGGTACATTTATGGCAAATAAAATGTTTGAGTTATATAAAGGAAAATGGGAAGTTAGAACATTAATAAAAAATGAAAAGGCTATAAAAGTTTATGAAGAATTTGGATTTAAGGTAAAAAGTATATCATATTCAATGCAAATATAAAAGATTAATTTATGTGAGGTATAGAAATGAAATTAAGAGTTTTAGAAGATAATAATACTTTTATTGATAATTATTATTTAGGAGAACCAGCTGTAAGCTATTACATAGAAGATAGTAATACAAAGATATTATTTGATGTAGGATATTCAGATGCATTTTTAAAGAATGCTCAGAAGATGAACATCGATTTAAACGAAATAAATAAAATAGTCATTTCACATGGACATAATGATCATACAGGAGGATTAACATATTTATTCGATAATATTAATAACAAAAATCTAGAATTGATTGCACATACAGAATGTTTATATGAAAAAATATGTGATTCTGAGTATATAGGTACATCAATGCCAGAAGAAAATTTAGCCAAAGTTTGTAATTTAAAATTAACAGACTTACCTCTAAAAATTAGCGAAAATATAATATTTTTAGGAGAAATACCACAAAGTAATAATTTTGAAAGAAGAGAAATTATAGGAAAGTACAAAAAAGGGGAGAATATGATAAATGATTTTGTAAAAGATGACACAGCAATAGTATATAAGAGCGAAAAGGGATTATTTATTATAACAGGATGTTCTCATAGTGGGATATGTAATATTATTGAATATGCTAAAAAAATTTGTGAAGACAATAGAATATATGGAGTAATTGGAGGATTTCACTTATTTGATGTAAGTAAAAGGTTAGACAAAACAATAGAATATCTTAAGAAAAATTCGATAAAATGGTTATATCCTTGCCATTGTGTATCATTAAAAGCTAAAATTGAAATAGCAAAACAAATGCAAATAAATGAAGTGGGAGTAGGATTAGAAATAAATATATAGAAATATCCTCTATAAGCACATTATTTTTCAACTAAGAGGATTTAATGATAAGTATATTGATTAAGTAGAATAAGTACTATTAAAACCTAAAATACCTCATTAAAAATGAGGGCAGGAAAGCAATATTAACATATTGACTATATACATTGGAGATCAAGCATTCAAGAGCTAATAAAGAAATAAAAATTTTAAATAAATATGATGCAGAAATTCACTCAGAGAATATTTAGAAAAGAATTATTACTTGTAGAAGGGTATAATAAAAAATTTTTTGATATAAATAAGGTCAATAAATATTTTGGAAAATTGGTAAAATAAAAGCAAAAAACATCAATGACAAGAAAAGAAGAGTGTATTAAGTGGTACTCTGGAACTAAAAACATTATAACAGTTTGGGCATTATATGAAAATTGCTAAAAAACTATACAAATGTGTTAAATTGTGATATAAAATATATAAATAATACATGGAAGGAATACCAGTATGAAGATAGTAAATAAGAAAGGTTTGATGAATTATGAAAATTACAAAATTCCCACAGTCATGTCTACTAATTGAAACAAAAGGAAAGAAAATACTAGTAGATCCAGGAAGTTTAAAATATAAAGAGGAGTATTTTGATATTTGGAATAATGTAGATATTATTTTAATAACACATAAACACCCAGACCATTGCAATACAGAAGCATTAGAAAAACTAAATAAAAATATAACAATTTATTCAACAAAAGAAGTTAGTGAAGCAAATACAAGTTTAAATATAAATATTGTAAAAGAAAATGATTTAATAAAATTAGATGATATAAAAATAGAAGTAGTACATGCAATACATGGATATCAACCATTATTAAAAGGTTCAAAAGAGATACATGAAAATGTGGGATATATTATTGATGATGGAAAAAATAGATTATATACAGCAAGTGATACAATTTGTTTTAGAAACGAATATAAAGCAGACATTCTCTGTATTCCAGTAACAGGACATGGATTAACGATGTCAGCCTTTGAAGCATCTTTATATGCAAAAGAAGTAGAATCAGTATTAACAATTCCAATTCACATGGATAATCCAGCATTTCCACCAGATTTTAACTATATAAAAGAAATGTTTGAGAAATATGAAGTTGATTATGAGATATTAGAAAATGATGAAACTATAGAAATTGAATAAGGAGAATAGATAATGAAAAAGAGATTACATGTATTACATTATTTGATGAGGAAAGTGTAAGTAAGATAAAAAGCATGTTATCAAAATAGAGAATTGTAATTTATGCAAAGTTCAATATTTAAAAGAAACTTATACACTAATGATAAGCAAGAGGCAATAAAGTGTTTTAATTCAATTAATATAAAAAAGATAAAAGTATTAGCAAAAATATTATATTTTAAGAAAATTATAGAGGAGAATTATTATGATTGTTATAGCTGGTGGTGTAATTGTTAGAGATAATAAAGTATTAATGGTAAAGGAAGCCCAAAAGAAATGTTATGGACAATGGAATTTTCCTGCAGGGCATGTAGATGAACTAGAGAAAATAACAGATGCAGCTATTAGAGAGATATTTGAAGAAACAGGATGTAGAGTAAAACTTACAGGAGTATTACCGATATATTGTGCTGATGCGGAAGATGGACAGACTAGAATCCATGTAAGATTTACAGCTGACATATTAGAAGAAAATATTAAATTCGATACAGAAGAAATATTAGAAGTAAAATGGGTTGATATCGAAGAATTAAAAAGTATGACAATACAAGAATTAAGAGCTTATGACAAGAATATCCAATTTATAAAAGACTTTGAAGATAAAAAAATATATCCATTAGAAATTTTCAGTGATACTAAATATGTTATATAAGATTGAAGAAAATATATGAGAGATATCAAAGTAGTGCATGCGAATAAATACATAAAGATTTTATAGAAGATAAAGGACAACACAGGTATATGTACCACAATTTCCAATAGCAGTAAGTTATCAAAATTATGAAAACTGGAGAAACTACTTAAATACTATTTAAATTTAGGTTTAATTAATGAGAACACGACAATAATAGGACATGGTGTTGCACCGTATTTATATTAAAGTTCCTAACTGAAAAAGATATTGATTTTTGTATAAATCAATTAATGGTAGATATCCAGAAAAGTTGTATTGGTCTATAGATTATATAGAAAATTGTTATTAGGAATTGCTGATGTCGACTTAACAGAAAACGGAAAAAATAGAATAAATGAATATAGAAAAGAAATAGATAATTATAGAATAGAAATAATATATACAAGTCCATATATAAGAGTATATCAAACAGCACAAATACTTAATAGAGATATAAAAGTAGAATTAAAAGTTTTCGTATTAACAATATTAATTTCAGTAACACAACAAGAAAGTGAAAACATATATAACCATGTAAAATTAGGACTTAAAGCAAAAATATAAAGAAAATTAGAAGGAGTAGAATATGGAAGAAAATAGAATAAAAACACATGAAGAAAACAAAATGTATGTAAAAGGAAATGAAGAAAAAACCGATTTAATAGAAGGACAAGCACAAAAAAAGAAAAAAGAATTAGAACAAATAGCAGGTGAAAATTTGAAAAAGATGAAAAAAGAAGCTAGTGAGTTTAAAAAATTTATCTCTAGGGGTAATGTAGTTGACATGGCAGTAGGTGTTATTGTTGGTGGAGCTTTTGGAAAAATTGTAACAAGTTTAGTAAACGATATTATTACACCTTTAATAGGAGTAATAATTGGAGGACTAGACTTTTCAAATCTATCATGGCAAATAAAAGACTCTAAAATAGCTTATGGTTCTTTTATTCAAACAATTATAGACTTTTTGATTATTGCTATTTGCATTTTTACAACAGTAAGATTATTTGAAAAATTAAAACATGAAGAAAAAAAGGAGAAAGCAGAAGAACAACCTAAAAAAAGCGAAGAAGTACAACTTTTAGAAGAAATCAGAGATTTATTAAAAAATGAAGAAAAATATTATAAATAAAAAAATGTAAAAAGGTTATAGTAATATATGGAAAATTTATATAAAAAAATAAAACATAATTGGATAATTATATTTAGTGTAGCAATTTCAATAATTGTATATTTTCTTATATCTGAATATTTAGCTTTAAATGAAATGTATGGAACAGATGTAAATGTATGGAAATATATAGCAAATATGATAGAAAATGGTAAAATTATATATAAAGATTTATTTGACCATAAAGGACCTATCTTATATTTATTTTATTATTTATTTAGAAATTATACAATAGTATCAGAATTAATTATTTTTATAGTTAATGAAATATTTATATATAAAATAACAGAAATTGTCTTATCTGATAAATATACAAAATTAAAAAGTATAATAGTAACAGCAATCAGTATGATAATATTATTTATCGCTTTAGAGGATTTTCCAAATACAGAAAGTTATTCTATACCATTTATTTTAATATCATTATATTATTTTGTAAAGAATTTAATTATAAAATATAATGCTAAGTCATTTGTAATAATTGGCTTTTGTATGTCTATTGTATTATTTTTAAGAGCTAATATAATTGTTTTGTGGATAATAATATATCTATATTTTATGACTAAAATGATAGTAAAAAGAAATATAAAGAAACTTTTTAGACTTATAGGTTATACTATTTTAGGAATGTCTATATGTATTGTGCCTATAGTAATATATTTAATACATAACAATATTTTTAAAGAGTTTATAGAATATTATTTAATATTTAATTTAAAATATGTCTCAGTGAATACTCCCAATAATATTTTGGAAACATGTATATACTTTTTTACACTAACTCTATATATACATCCTATTATAATATTTATAAACATATTATTAATATTTCTAAAAAAGAACATTGAAGATAGAAAGTTATTAATAATAAATTTAATCTATTATATAGTTTCAATATATATTGTTATATCTCCTAAAAGAGAATATTTACATTATATGATAATATTAATGCCATGTGTCATAATACCATTAAGTATATTAATAAAGGATAAGGATAATTATAAATTTATTATTACTATAGGGATAGAATTATATCTAGTATTAATTGCCTTTGGAGTAAAATATTGTAATATAAAAAATATAAAAGAAAATTCACAAAAATACCTACTAAAAATTGAGATTATTGCAGATTGGCTAGAAAAAAATACAAAAGAAGATGATAATATCTTGGTGTTAGGAAATGAAAATATAATATATAATTTATCTGATAGAAATTATAAAGGAAAATTTTTCTATCAGGTTCCAGTAATATATAACAGTAATGATATAGCAAATAAATTTTTACAAGAAATTGCAGAGCAAAAGCCAAAGTATATAATAGTTAATAAATATAAAGTTAATAATAATAATTATATGGATAGAGAAATTAGTAGAACACTTGAAGAACAATATATTCAAATAGAAGAATATGTATATAGGAGGAAATAGAGTGAAGAAAATAGCCATAATAGGAGCAGGGTATTCAGGATTAGCATGTGCTAAGAAATTATTAGAAAAGGAGTATACAGTTACAATATTTGAGAAACAAGATGAAATTGGAGGAATGGCAATATGTATAATCAGAAATGGATATATAATTGATAAGCATTATAGACATATATTTCAAAGTGATACATATATGATAAATTTGCTAAATGAAATGGGATTAAATGAAGATTTACAATGGTTAAATACTAGAATGGCATATTATTCAAGTGAGGGATTATATGAATTTGGGACACCACTATCATTATTAAGATATAAACCTTTAAACTTTATACAAAAAATAAAATTTGGTTTATCAATTATCAACTTGAAATTTATAAAAAATTACAAAGATATAGAAAAGTACACAGTAAAAGATTGGATTGTAAAAAAATATGGGGTAAGTATTTATAACAAAGTATGGGAACCACTAATGAATGGCAAATTTCAAGATGAAAAAGAAAAAGTATCTATGGCATGGTTATGGGGAAAAATAAATTTAAGAAGCACTAATGGAACTATGAATGGAGAAAAATTAGGTTATTTAAATGGTAGCTGGAAGAAAATAAATGATAGATTATATTCATATATAATCGAAAATAGATGTATTATAAAGTTACAAGAAAAAGTTGAAAAAGTATATAAAAACGAAAACAAATACATAATTGAAACAGATAAAAATGAATATGAAGAATTTGATGAAGTAGTAAGTACATTGCCATATAATGTAATGGAAAAAATTTTTAATGATATTTTAGATTATAATGAAAGAGAAAAGATAAAACAAATGAAGTATATGTCAGCAAAAACTTTATTAATAAGGAGCAAAAAAAGTATATCTCCATATTATTGGATTAATGTAGGAGATAATGATATTCCATTTGTTGGTATAATTGAACATACAAATATGGTAGATAAAATAAATTATAATTCTGAAAACATAATATATATATCAAATTATATTGATAAGAATGATAAAAAATTCAAAATGTCAGCTAAAGAATTGGTAGAATTATATTTACCATATATAAAAAAGATAAATCCCAAATTTAATTTAAATGATATAATATGTGCAGAAACCTTTGAAGAGGAATATGCACAACCTGTAATAAAGACTAACTATAGTAAAGATAAATTAGATAATAGATTATCATCAGGTATATATATAGCTAATATGGCTCAGATTTATCCACAGGATAGAGGTATGAATTATGCTATAAAATTAGGATATGACATAGCAGAATTAATAAATAATTAGAAAAAATATATATTATAGAAAGTACATTTATTTTTATATGAAAATAGGAGGACAAAAATTATAAAAGTATTATAGAAAATATTAATTATATTAATTTTTTATTTATTGTATATATTAAAGAATTTTGAACATATTAATAATAAATTAAATTTGTAGGAGAGTATTAATGGAAAAAAGGGAAAGAAAAGAAGATACAACAAAATATGGAGAGTTTATTCCTTCATATTTTGCTTGGCTAACTTTGGAAAAACAAAAAGAAATTGCGAATAAATTGTCATATATAACAAAAAAGTGAGTCAATATCTCACTTTTTTGTTATATAATAGAACCTTTGTCTAAGCGATAAAAGGTTTGTCGAAACTATTGAATTGTAATACTAGAGTGCTATAATTTGAGAAAAAACAAGAGGAGAGATTACATATGATGGATTATAAATTCACAAAAAGTGCAAATATTGTACTTGAACTTGCAAGTAATGTAGCAATAAAATTAGGACATAATTATGTTGGAACAGAACATTTATTATATGGACTAGCTGAGGAAAAGACAGGAGTTGCAGGAAGAGTTCTAGAGAAACAAGATATAACATCTGAAAAGATTTTAGAAGATATAGAGGCATTAATAGGAAAAAATGAAGATGGAATAGATAAGACCCTAGGATTTACACCGAGAAGTAAAAAGGTGTTTGAAAATGCATTTAAAGAATCAAAGAAAATTGATTCTAACTATATTGGAACAGAACATTTATTAATTGGAATAATTAGAGAGACCGATAGTATAGCAGCACGAATTATAAGTGATTTAGGAATAGACATTCAAACTATGTATAATGAGATTATGCAGTTATTAGATGAACAAGATTTTTCTAATGATAAAAACATTTCTAATTTAGAAAACATAGGTAGGGGAAGCTATTCACATACATATGTACTTAATCAGTATAGTGTAGACTTAACAATAGAGGCTAAAAATGGAAAATTGGATAATATTGTAGGAAGAAATCGAGAGATAGAAAGGGTAATTCAAATTTTAACAAGGAGAACTAAAAACAATCCATGTTTAATAGGAGAACCAGGAGTTGGAAAAACATCTATAGCAGAGGGATTAGCAGAAAAGATAGTTTCTGATGATGTTCCAGAAATGTTAAAAAACAAAAGGATTGTTTCTTTAGATATTTCTAGTATGGTAGCTGGAGCCAAATATAGAGGAGATTTTGAAGATAGAATAAAGAAATCTCTAAATGAGGTTAAAAAAGCAAAAGATGTCATTTTATTTATAGATGAAATCCATACAATTGTTGGTGCAGGAGCAGCAGAAGGAGCAATAGATGCTGCAAATATTTTAAAACCTTTATTATCAAGAGGAGAAATACAAGTAATAGGAGCGACAACTATAAATGAATATAGAAAATATATAGAAAAAGATGCAGCGTTAGAAAGAAGATTTAGTTCAGTTATGGTTGAGGAACCAAACACAAAAGATACTATATTAATTTTAAAAGGCATTAGGGACAAATATGAATTACACCATAATGTAAGAATAACGGATGAAGCATTAGAAGAAGCAGTATTATTATCTTCAAGATATATTAATGATAGATTTTTACCAGATAAAGCTATTGATATTATTGATGAAGCAGCTTCAATGACCAGGATGAAAAAGTATACCTTACCAGAGAGAATAAAAGATTTAGAAGAAGAAATAGCATTTACTAAAAAGGCAAAGGAAGATGCGATAAATATACAGAACTTCGAAGAAGCAGCTATGTTAAGAGATAAAGAAGAAAAACAAAGGATTAAAATAGATGAAGAAAAAGAAAAATGGAATGAAAAGAATATTAAGGCAGTTACAGATATTACTAAAGAGGACATTGCAAGCATTGTATCAACATGGACTAGTATACCAATACAAAGAATAACACAAGATGAAAATGAAAAATTAAGAAATTTAGAAGAATCATTACATAGAAAGGTTGTAGGCCAGAATGAAGCTATAGAAGCGGTAGCAAAAGCAATAAGAAGGGGAAGAGTTGGGTTAAAAGACCCTAATAGACCAATAGGTTCATTTTTATTTTTGGGGCCAACGGGAGTTGGTAAAACTGAAACCGCAAAAGCTCTTTCAATAGAGCTATTTGGAAATGAAAGCTCAATGATAAGATTAGATATGTCAGAATTTATGGAGGGACACTCAGTAGCAAAATTAATAGGAGCACCCCCTGGATATGTAGGATTTGATGAAGGAGGACAATTAACTGAGAGAGTTAGAAGAAAACCTTATGCAGTAATTTTATTTGATGAAATAGAAAAGGCACATCCAGATGTAATGAATATTTTACTTCAAGTTTTAGAAGATGGAAGGTTGACTGATTCAACAGGAAGAACTGTAGATTTCAAAAATACAGTAATAATACTAACATCTAATATAGGTGCTTCTTTAATAAATAAAAAGAAAACTTTAGGTTTTACAGAAAAGGTAAAAGAAGAACAACAAAGAGAATATGAAGATATTAAGAAAGAAGTTATGGCTGAAGTAAAGAGAAGCTTAAAACCAGAATTTATAAATAGAATAGATGAAATAATAGTATTCCACAAATTAAATGATAAAGAAATAGAAAAAATAATAGAATTACTTCTGGTACAAGTTGAAAAAAGATTGAGTGATAATGGTTATGATATTAATATAGATAGAAAAGTAATAGAAGAAATCAAAAAGCAAGGATATGACAAAAATTATGGAGCAAGACCATTAAGAAAAAGTATTCAAACTTTAGTAGAAGACAAAATAGCAGAAGAAATTTTAGCAGGAACATTAATAATAGGAAAGAAACAATCTTATGAATTTTCCAACAAATAATAATTAGTATTGTTTATTGTAGATTTTGAAAAGCTGTTTGTCAGTGTTTAATTGTATAACAAATTTGTAATTTAAAAAGTTTTCTAATATTTAACAAAAGGTAGATTAAGTATTGTAATTTACCTTTTTATAAATTATTTGTGTAAAAAAAAGTCATAAAAACTAAAAGTTTTTATGACTTTTTTTGGTTGGGCTGGCTAGATTCGAACTAGCGCATGCATGAGTCAAAGTCATGTGCCTTACCGCTTGGCTACAGCCCAATATAAATAATTTAAATATTACTACATACTGATACTATAATTTATTTTATTAAAATATTATATAATTTCAAATATATTTAATAAGTATTAAAAATGGGGTGGAGGATGGGATTCGAACCCATGGTCTCCAGTGCCACAAACTGGCGCGTTAACCAACTACGCTACATCCACCATTTTCCAACAGTGCATATATAATTTTAAACAATTTAATTGAATTTGTCAAGTCTTTTTTAATAATTTTTATGTATTTTTATAGAAACACAATAATATTGTATGTATGTCTTATTTTTTATATATTTAATGCGAATTTTTACCAATAAAAATAAAAAAGTCTGCGAATGTTAAGGTAAAATATAAAAATGAACTAAAATATAGCTTTTTTATTTATAATATGATAAAATGTATTGCAAAATAAATAACAAAAAATAAGGAGTAGATACCAATGGAAGATTATAGTGCGAAATTAACTGGTGAGCCATTCATGTATTACGAAACTAAGACTATTGCAACATATATACTTGAAGGATATGATGTCAATACGTTAAAATCAAGAAATATTGAGGAAAATTTAATTAAACATAAAACAATAGGAAGCATAAAAAGAGCAAATCCACCAATTTTTAGAAGATTAAGTGTGATGGATAAAGAAATGATGTATGATTTTGTTCATACAGATATTGAAAACAGTAAATATATTTTAGTATATGCAATTATGAAAACAGATAAGTTAGTAAGAGATTTTATTATTGAAGTATATAAAGATAAATTATTTATGAGATCTGAATACATAAAAAAGTTTGAAATAGATAATTGGTATGAAAAAAAATGTATTTTAAGTCAATTTCTGAAAGAAAGAAGTGAATCAACTTCTGCTAAATTAAAACAAGTAATAATGAAGATATTACAAGATTCAGGTCTAGTAATTAAGGAAAAAGATAGATTTAAGATAATTAGACCATTGTTAAAAGAAAGATTTATAAAACAATTAGATAAAAATGGAGATATCGAATATGCTAAAGCAATAGGGGGAGTTATATGAGAAATATAAATGATAGATTACAAGAAATGACCGAAAAAATAAACTCTAAAAATATTTTAGAGACATCTAGCTTGGGAAATGAAATAAATTTTAGAGTTTTTGATTATGATCCAGAAGATGAATATATTGTTAGAGATTATTTATATAATTATTTAGTAAAAAGAAATAAAAATATTATAGTATTTGATATTTATGATATAATTATTAAAATATTAAGAGAAAAAGGATTTTTAGGGAAAACATTTGAATATGAAAAGCAAAAGGGTACTAAATATGTTAATTCTGTTATACAAAAAACATTAGCAATAAGTTCAAATAGTGATTTATTAGTTAAATATATAAGAGAGCGTCTTGAAGAAAATAAAATAATTTTAATAACAGGATTGGGAAAATGTTATGGTATAGTGAGAGGACATACAATTCTGAACAACTTACATAGTGTTATAACAAATAATCCTGTTATAATGTTATATCCAGGAATATATGATGGACAGAGTTTCAAACTATTCAAAATATTAGATAATGATAATTATTATAGAGCATTTCAGTTAGTAAGTAGAAAGTAGAAGGAGAATAAAATGGGGAGTTTAAAAGAAATATATGAGAAAGATATTGTAAGAGAAATTCAGGGAGTAATTAAGGTTGATGATGAAAACTATATAAAACAAGAATTAGAAGAATATGTTGTAACTGATGAATTATTAAAACACTTCAATAATTTTTTTGAAGGCTATAATGTAGGAATCAATGGAAATACTGAAAAAATGGGAGTATGGATTTCAGGTTTCTTTGGTAGTGGAAAATCACATTTTTTAAAAATAGTATCTTATTTATTAGAAAATAAAATTGTTGATAGTAAAGCAGCAGTTGAATATTTTGATGGAAAAATTGAAAATATAAAATTATTAGATACTATTAAAAGAGCAGGAAATATATCAACTGATGTAATTCTATTTAATATTGATTCTAAAGCATCATTAGACTCAGTTTATGGTAAAGATAAAATATTAGCAGTATTTGAAAAAGTATTTAACGAAAAAATGGGATTATCAATTATACCACATGTTGCAGAACTTGAAAGATTTTTGATTAAAGAAGGCAAATATGAAGAATTTAAGAATCATTTTGAAGAAGAATGTGGAGAAAGTTGGTTAGTTGCTAGAAATGATTTCTATTTTAGAAGAGATGAAATAGTAAATAGTTATTCTAAAGCATTAAATAAATCAAAAGAAGAGGCAGAGAATTGGTTTGATAAAGCAGAAGAAAGATATGACTTATCAATAGAAAAATTTGCTGAAAGAGTAAGAGACTATATAAAATCAAAAGGCGATAATCATCATGTTGTATTTTTAGTAGATGAAATTGGACAGTATATTGGAGAAGATGGAAGTTTAATGCTTAATCTACAAACAATAGTTGAAGATTTGGGAATAGAATGTGGTGGTAAAGCATGGGTTATTGTTACATCACAAGAGGCAATAGATGATGTTATAAAAGTTATAGGAAACAATTTCTCAAAAATACAAGGTAGATTTGATACAAAATTAAGTTTATCATCTTCTGATATAGAAGAAGTTATTAAGAAAAGAATATTATCTAAAAAAGAAGAATATAAAGAAAGTTTAGAGCTAATTTTTGATAAAGATGAATCAATAATAAAGAATCTATTATCATTCAAAGCAGGTGCATATCAAAAATTTTATATAGATAGAGTTGATTTTGCACAAACATATCCATTTATACCATATCAATTTAGATTACTACAAAATGTATTTACTGATATTAGAAAACATGGATATGCAGGAAAGCATTTATCAAGTGGAGAGCGTTCTTTAATTGGGGCTTTTCAAGGAACTGCAAAAAGTTATAGTGATTATGAGGTAGGAACATTAATACCTTTCTATGCTTTTTATGATACCATTGAAGAATTTTTAGAACATCAAGTTAAAAATGTAATTTCAACAGCACAAGATGCAGTAAAAGCAAATGAATTACAAGAAGTTGATGTAAAGATATTGAAAATGTTATTTATGTTAAAAAACATAAAAGAAATACCTGCCAATGTAGATAATTTAGCTACTTTATACGTTTCTAATATAAATGATGATAAAATTTCTATTAAGAGAGAAATAACTGATTCATTGAGAAGATTAGAAAATCAAACTTTAATTCAAAGAAATAATGATGAGTATAAATTTTTAACTGATGAAGAACAAGAAATAAATAGAGAAATTAAACAAATAGTAATAGATCGAAATAGAATAACAGATTACTTAAATAAAATAATTTATGGTTATACTTATACTGATAATAAGTTCACATATAAAAATAAAAATTTTCCATTAACAAAGTATGTTGACAATATGAAATGCTCACAAGAATATGAAATTGGAATAAAAGTTGTTACTACTTCAGTAGGAAAAGATGATACAAATATAATTCTACAATCAGGAATGGAAAACAAATATGTATATGTAAAACTTGAATTATCAACTCTAATAAATAATGAAATCGAAAACTGTCTTCAAGTAGCTGATTATAGAAGAAGTAAAAGTACATCATTACAAACAAATCAAGTTGAAAGTATATTAAGAGCAAAACAAATAGAGGTTGAGACAGCAGAAGTAAGGATTAAAGAAAATGTAAGAGAGCAATTAAATGAGTCAGAAATTATAATTGCAGGAGATAAACAAAATATTACTTCTAAAGATGCAAAAGCTAGAATTAATGAGGCACTTGAAATTTTAATAAACAATATTTATACTAAATTTTCTTATATCAAAAAGAATTATACAACTCAAGACATAAGAGAATTATGGAATGTGAATAAACAAATAACTTTAGATAATGACGTAGAATTCTTAAATCAAAAAGCATACGAGACAATGCAAGACTATATAGAAGAAAAAAATGCATTTTGTCAAAATATAACAATAAGAACATTATTACAAGACTTTAGTGCTGCACCTTATGGATTTCTAGATGATGACATTTTATACATATTAGCAAGATTATTAAAAAATGAAGTAGTAACTTTATATTATAGTGGAGAGATACAAAATGCAATTTCAGATGAAACATTAAATAAAATATTAAAAAGAGAATACTATGAAAGAACTTTAATAAAGATGAGAAAGAAGATTGATGTTAAATATATAAATGATTTGAAATCAGTTGCTAGAAATTCCTTTAATGAAATTAGTTTAAGTGAAGATGAAGATGGTATGATTAGAGATTTCAAAGAAAGATGTATCAGTCATACTATTGAGAAATTAAAAGATATTTTAGGATATTATAATAATATAAAAGTATATCAATATCCAGGAAAACAAGTAATAGAAGATTCATTAAAATTATTTAATAGCATTGCAAGCATAAGAGATGTATCAGAAGTATTTGAGAAAGTATCAAGCAAAAAAGAAGAAATTGCTAAGATTACAACTAAAATAGATACAATATCTGAATTCTTCAAAGGTAGTCAAAAAGAACAATTTGATAAAATTAGAGATACAATCATTAATTATGAAAATAATAGAGACTATGTAGATAATACACAAGAATTACAAGATGTAGTTGAAAAAATATTTGAGATATTAAAAGCAGAAGAACCATATAGTAGAATTCATGAATTACCTACATTAAGATCTGAACTTATAGATATTCTTGTAAATATGTATGAAGTAAAATCTGCACCTATTATAGAAATGGCAGAAAAAACAATAGAGTACATTCAAAATGAATTAAATAGTGCAGGTATTAATTCAGATGATTTTGGCAAAGCATATATACAAAATTGTAAAGGAATAATAGACTCTTTACAACATTCAAATGAATTAAAGGATATATATGCACAAGAAGCAAGATTAGGGCAAATGAAAGACTCATTTATTATTACATTAGATAAAAAGAAATATGAAATGAGTAAAACAGAAGTTGATAATAGTAAGGTAAATCAACCTATTATTATAAAAACAAGAAAAATTGTAAGAACTGATATATTAATGAATCATTCTTATGAAATTAATTCAAAAGAAGATATTGATAAATATATAGAAGAATTAAGAAATAAATTGATAAAGGAATTAGAGGAAAATAGCAATTTAACAATTAAATAGTGAGGAAACAAATATGGATAAGAATGTATTAAAAAAATTTGCAATAGAATCAAGACAAGAGTTAATGGAGAAAGTATCAAATAAAATAAAAAAATTCTTTATTGATGAAGAATTTAATATTAATCAAAATGGGGAAGTATATGTTCTAGTTAATGATAAACATACTTTACGACTTACTAAAAATGAATATAAAAATAGACAGCTTTTAATAAAACGAATAAAAGAAATATCGTTGGAACAAGTTATAGAAGAAGCAGCATATACTTGGTTCAATAGAATTATTGCAATTAGATATATGGAAATACACGATTATCTTCCGTTAACTAAAGATAATCAATCGTTAGGAGTAAGAGTATTATCTTCAAAGGATAATATTCCTGATCCTGAAATTATGAAAATATCTAATCTTATTAATCCTGATTTAGATATAGATTTAAATAAAGAGTATTATGGTTCTATACAAGATACTAATAAGAGATTTGAATATATTTTATTATTAGTTTGCAAAAAATTAGGAAGAGTTATACCGCAAGTATTTGAAGGAATAACTGATTATATTGATATATTAATTCCAAATAATTTGTTAAATGAATCTGGATATGTTACAAAATTATTAGAACAAATATCTAAAGAAAATTTTGAAAAAGTAGAAATAATAGGATGGTTATATCAATTTTATAATACTGACAATAATAATCTTGTTTATGATGGCAATATGTCCAAAAGTAGAATACCAAAAGAATTAGTACCTGCTGCAACACAAATATTTACACCAGATTGGGTAGTTAAATATATGATAGAAAACACACTTGCTTTGAAATTGGAAAGTGAATTTGGAGATATAGAAGATGAATTTGATTATAGTTTATCTCTTGAAAATGAAAAAGAAAATGATAAAATTGAGAATATAACTTTTTTAGATCCATGTTGTGGGAGTGGACATATACTAGTATATGCTTTTGAAGTTTTTTATAAGTACTACGATAAATTAGGATATAAAAAGGAAGAAATTCCTTCTATTATACTTAATAAAAATATTTATGGATTAGAAATAGATGAAAGAGCAACACAATTATCAATATTGGCATTATTATTGAAAGCAAGAGAATATGACAGAAAATTATTTACTAAAAATTTAATGTTAAATGTTTATGATATAAAAGAAAGTAATAATTTTACTAATAACGAATTAAATTTTATATCAGATAAAAATAAAAATATGGCAACAGAATTACTTGAATGCTATACAGATGCAAAAGAATATGGCTCTCTTTTAAAAACATCATTTAGAAAATATGATGAACTAATAAACGAGCTGGAAAATAGTGAAAATATTTTCACATTTAATATAAGTAATAAACTTATTCCAATAATCAAACAAGATAAAATATTAAATAAAAAATTTGATGTAATTGTAACTAATCCACCATATTTAAACTCATCAAGATTTAGTACTAAATTGAATGATTACATGTGCAAATACTATGAAATTTCTAAAGCTGATTTGTCAATGGCAGTATTAGAAAAAACAATAAAAGATTTTTGCAAAGAAAATGGTTTAATTTCTTTTGTAACAACAACCTCTTGGATGTATTTAAAAAATTTTGACAAGATAAGAAAATATATTCTAGAAAATATATCAATAACATCATTAGTTGATTTTGGAACTGAATTATTTGACGGAAAAGTTGGACATAATCCAATTGTATCATGGACTATGAAGAAAAATAAAAAAATGGATGATTTTGTTGCAATAAAGCTTTCTGAATTTTGCTATTCAAGAAGAAACGAAAAAAAAGACGAATTTTTTAATGTAAAAAATAGATATAAGATAAATCAAAAAGATATTCTAAAAATATCAGGTTATCCTCTTGCATATTGGATAGATAGTCAAATGATTGAAAACATAAAAATAGGTTTTTCAATAGATGAAATTAGTGACTTTACAGGAGGGCAACATAAAACTGCTGATAATGATAAATATTTAAGATTTTATTGGGAGATTGACAATACAAAGTTTGGTAAAAATAAAAAGTGGATATATTATGCTAAAGGTGGAGAATATAGAAAATATTATGGTAATTTAGAATATGTTGTTGATTGGTCACCAGAGGCTATAAAATTTTATAAAAATAATAATACATCTAATTTAATAGATGAACATTATTGGTATAAGGAGGGAATTACTTTTACCAAAATAACAAGTAAAGGTTCAAGCTTTAGATATTTACCTGCACTAGGTGTTTTTGATATGGGAGGTCCTTCAATAATAGAAGTAAAAGATTTATATTATTGTTTAGGATTGTTAAATAGTAAGATTGCAGATGATTTTTTTAAAATGGTAAATCCAACTATTAATTTGCAAAATAAAGATGTAAAAGCGTTTCCAATACTTATGCCAAGTGATTTGGAAGAGAAAAAAATAATTGAAGAGATAGTCAAACAATGCATTGAAATATCAAAAAATGATTGGGATTCATTTGAAACAAGTTGGGATTTTAAGATACATCCATTAATAAAAAATATAAGTGATAAGGACAGTGAAAAAACTAGTCGTAATATAAAATCTTGTTATGAAATTTGGGAAGAGAAATGCAATGAAAGATTTAAGTTATTAAAAAATAACGAAGAAATATTAAATAATAAGTTTGCAAAAATATATAAATTAGCAAAGTTATCAAACAAGATAGATGATAAAGATATTACTATAAAAAAAGCAGAAAGATTAAGAGATATAAAATCATTAATTAATTTTGCTGTTGGCTGTATATTTGGTAGATATTCATTAGATGAGGAAGGTTTAATATATGCAGGCGGAGAGTTTAATAAAAATAGATATAAATCTTATGAAGTAGAGCTAGATAATATTATTACTTTAACTGAGGATAACTATTTTGGAGATGACATTGTTACAAAATTCAAGAAATTTGTAGAAATTGTTTATGGAAAAGAAACATTGTACGAAAATCTTGAGTTTATTGCAGAAACTTTAGGCAAAAGAAATGGAGAAAATAGTGAAGGAACTATTAGAAGATATTTTGTAAATGATTTTTACAATGACCATGTTAAAATGTATCAAAAAAGACCAATTTATTGGTTGTTTGATAGTGGTAAAAAGAATGGATTTAAGTGCTTAATATATATGCATAGATATAATGAAGGTGTAGTTTCAAAAATTAGATTGGATTATTTACATAGAATGCAAAATGCTTATGAAAAAGAATTAAAAGAAATTGCAAACAAATTAAATGATGAAATGGATTTGTTAAATAAAAGAGAATTATCTAAAAAACAATCAGATATAAGTGCGAAATTACAAGAAACAAACGAGTATGATGAAAAAATAGCTCATATTGCAGATCAAAAAATTAAAATTAATTTAGATGACGGTGTTAGTGTTAATTATGCAAAGTTTAGTGTTAAAAATCCAAAAACAGGAAAAGATGAAAGTATATTGGCAAAAATAAAATAGGGAGAGAATAGTATGTTTGAAGAAGTAAAACAATTATTAATTTCAATGCTAACTTCAAGTTTTTCAAGCACAACTGAGAAAAGTAGAAAAAGAAAAATCATATTTTGGTATGATGCAAAGAAAGACTATGAAGAATTATTAGATGAATTAGAACTAGAAGATACTGAAATTATAAAATATGATAATAATAGTTTATGGATTAGGTATCATATAGAAAAAGAAGAAGTAAATAAAAATATAGTTATATATCTTCCTTTTGAAAAACAAAAAGGTATAAATAATGAATTACTTGATATTGAAACTGCTAATTCTGATTTACTATTCAATCCTGATTCAACAACTATTAGATTAAAGAATCTTGGATTAGATGATAATTGTAGAGGAGTAATAAAGAAATATAATAGATTCTTTAATAACAAAACAAGAGAAAATGATTTCAAAGAATTTGATATTGAAGAAAAGAATATAGATAATATCGATTACATTATTACTGCAATACTTTTAGGTATAAAATCAATAAATATTGATGATATTATAAAGAATATTATTAAGATATATTATGATGATAAAAAGAAGTATGAGACATTATTCAAGTTTGGAAATGAAGAATTTATATTAAATTTAATAAATAATTACTTTGGTAGCAAAATGACATCTTCTGAAGATATGGAAAATGTATTTAAATCATTAGTATTTACATATTTTATTGCAAGCATTTCAAACTTAAACAAATTAAATAGATATGGCAAATATTTATTATCAAATAGAGTAACAAATAGCCAAGTGTTTGTAAATAACTTAATGAGAGATAAAACCACAAGGAAATATTTTGAATTAATATCAAATGATATATCAAAAGAGTTTGGAATTGAAGAACTAATAAGCACGATAGACATTGAAGATTATAAAAATGCAGATGCTTTTAGTATAATAGATAATAATATTATTTTACATATAATTAATCAACTATTTAATAGCATAAATGAATTTGGAAAATATAATGAATTAATAATGTTAAGAGAAAGTAAATATTGGTATGAAAAATATTATAATGAGTATAATTTCTTAAAAATTGTTAGCAAATATTTCGAAGTAATAAGTAGAGTTCAAACTTTAATAAAAACATTCGAAATAGAAAAATTTGTCGAATTATATACTAATGAGCTTTATTTAGTAGATACCTTATATAGAAAAATGTATTATTTCTTTGATAATATAAGCGATAAAGATAACTTTATGAACTTAAAGAATAAAGTAGAAAAAAATTATATAAATACATATATGCTTGAATTATCATTAAAATGGAATGATACAATACAAAACTTAAATAGATATGATGCAAATAAATTAACAATGCAAAATAAGTTCTTTGATAAATATATAAAACCACAAGCTGAAAGTTCAAGAAACGGAAGAACAATAGTTATTATTTCAGATGCATTTAGATATGAATGTGCTAAAGAATTAAATGAAAGATTAAAAGTGTTTGGTACTAAATCAGAAATAAAGTCCATGTTGGGATTAGTTCCATCATACACACAATTAGGAATGGCATCATTACTTCCTAATAAGAAACTATCAAGAGATACAAACTATAAAAATAAAGGTAGTGATAGCATCATATTTGTTGATGGTATGAGCTCTGTTGGAACAGAAAATAGAGAAAAGATATTAATAAAAGTTGTTCCTGAAGGATTAACTATTCAATATGATGAATTATATTCAATGACTAAATCAGAATGGAAAAAAGAATTCTCAGGAAAGAAAGTTGTTTATATTTATCATAATGTTGTTGATAATGCAGGAGAACATGATGAAAATAATGTATTTGAAGCATGTGAAAAAGCAGTAAAACAAATTGAGACATTAGTTAAGGACTTACATACTACTTTCAGTGGAGTAAATTGCTATATTACAACAGATCATGGATTCTTCTATAGAAGAGGAAAAGTTGAAGATTATCAAAAAACATCTAAAGATGCAAATGCTATAAAACAAAAAATAAGATATTCATATAGTGATAAAAAATCTGAAGAAGAGGGAATAATCTCTATCAATTTAGATTATATATTTGGAGAAAATAGTGGATATGTTAATATTCCTAAAGGTCATAATGTATTCTCAAGACAAGGTGGAGGAATAAATTATATACATGGAGGTATTTTACCACAAGAAATAATTATTCCTGTAATAGACTTCAAATCAACTAGAACATCTGAAGAGAGTAAAAAAGTAGGAATAACTTATAGTGGCTTATCAACTAAAATCACTAATGCAATTACTTATCTTGAATTTTTACAAGATAATAAAGTAGATGAAAATAATCTTCAATGCAGATACTTATTACATTTTGAAGATGAAAATGGTAATAGAGTTTCTGATGAATGTACTATTGTTGCAAATTATACAAATACTGAAGTTAAAGATAGATTCTTCAGAGAAAAATTTGTATTTAAGAATATAGATTACAATAAAGAAAAGAAGCATTACTTAGTTATTATAGATGAAGAAACAGGAATAGAACAGCAAAGAATTAGATTTATTATAGATATTGCCATTATAAATAACTTTGAATTTTAAGGAATATATCAATTAAAAGGAGAGATATAAGTATAAATTTAATAGTATCAATTGTTTCTATATTGAATAAGCATACACATGGAAAACTATATTTTGGAATAAAAGATGATGGTACAGTAGTTGGACAAGATATTTTTTTGTAGCAATGGATAAAGATACTAATAGAACGAAAGAATATATAACACAAGTGAGGTGCAAAATATAGAGTGAATATGTTATAAAATATTGGGAGTTTCTTTCTAAATATAATACTAAAAAGCTATTTTAATTAATAAAAGTTTATGCTATAATCATTCTATAAAATGATGCAGTTGATGAAGTAATGGCTAGATTAAAAAATAAAATGAGAGTAGATAAGTATGATTTAGGAGCTATAATAAATGGATTAGATAAAAAAAGAAAAACAATGCTTACTCAAGATGAAAATACATCTATAATAGATGATTTACTGATAAGACTACTTAAAATTCACGAAAATATGTAAGTACGTCAATAGTGGTTTAGACTCATAAAATATAAGATGTAAGGGTTATGAATATGAAGATAGATAATATAAAGGCAATATTTTTTGATGCCGATGATACAATAGTAGACCATAAACAATGCGAAAAAGAAGCGTTAGTATATTTGTTTAATAAAATAGGAAAGAAATATAAAAATGAATATCAAGATATTTTTAGACCATTAGATAGAAAATTATGGAATAGTGTTATACAAAATTCAAATCCTGTTCTACCAAAAGACATGCCAGAATATAGATTTCAAGAATTTTTTAAACAAATAAATTTAGAATATAATGACTATAAAAGAGCTAATGAACTTTTTCAATATGGACTAGCAAACGCTGTAGCTTTAATAGAAAATGTATATGATATAATAAAATATCTATATCATAAAGAATATCAATTATATATAGTTACAAATGGTTTAATTAAATTGCAAAAACCACGAATTACAAATAGTAAAATATCAAAATATATTTCTGATATTATTGTATCTGAAGAAGTCAATAGTTGCAAACCTAATCCAGAAATATTTAATGTATTGTTAAATAAAATAAATATGAAATCAAATGAAGTAATTATGATTGGAGATAGTTTAGAAAAAGACATAAAAGGTGCTGAAAATGCTAATATAAAAGCAATTTGGTATAACCCTAATAATAGTAGTAATGATACAGATATTAGTCCATATTATCAAATTACAAATTTAATGGAATTAAAAGAAATATTATAAATATAAGGAGTACAATTATATATATGAATTTAAAATGGTCAAACTTTTTTGAAACTAAAAATAGGAAAGAAATAAAAGAATTGTATATAGAGACATTTCCTAAAGAAGAAAGATACCCTTTTTGTATTATAAAGAAATGTGCTAAAAATCAAAATATTGAGTTTTATGGAATATATGACAAAGAAAAATTTGTAGGATTATCATATTTATTAAGATATGAAGACACAATTTTTTTATTTTATTTAGCAGTAAATAAAAATTTTAGAGGAAACGGATATGGCGCAAAAATATTAAGCGATTTATTGCAGATGTATTCAGATAAAAAAGTAATATTGTGCGTTGAAAGACCAGATAAGAATATACAAGATTTAAAGAATAGAAGAAAAGATTTCTATTTAAGAAATGGATTTTATTCAACTAATAAATTTACAGAAGATATTGGAGTAGAATATGAGGTTTTATGCTCAGATAAGGAATATGTAATAAATGAGAAAGTATTGAAAAATCTATTTACACAAATGACCAATAAACTAATTTTAAGAAAATTGATAAACAAAATTTATCATATTGATTATGTTAGTTTTATAGAATAGAGAAACTAGCATACTTTTTGAATTATAATTCGACAAAAATATTTGAATTAGTAAAAAAATATGCTATAATCCAATTATGAAATAGTATGTACAAGGAGAGATATAAGTATGGATTTAATAGCTAAAGAATTTAATGAATTAACAACTAATGAATTGTATGAAATATTAAAAGCAAGAGCAGAGATTTTTATTATGGAACAAAATATAAATTATCAAGATATGGATGATATTGATTATAAAAGTCTTCATTGTTTTTTTATAGATGATAATAAGGTTGTAGCATATTTAAGGGCATTTTATACAGATGACAATAAAGATATTGTAAAATTAGGTAGAGTGTTAACTTTAAAACACGGAAATGGTATAGGTAGGGACTTATTAGAATAAACTATAAAAGTTATAAAAGATAAAATGAAATGTGAAAAAATATGTATGAATGCACAAAAACACGCAGTTGGGTTTTATGAGAAATTTGGATTTAAAGTTAAATCTGATGACTTTTTGGAGGAAGGTGTAGTTCACGTTGCTATGGAATTAGAACTATAATTCAAATAAAAATATATAAGTAAAAATGAAATAGTGTTGAAAGTGAGATTAGTAATAAATGAGAATTGGAATTGATGTTGATAATACTATAACAGATACTTTGCCTATATTAAAAAAGTATTGTAAATAATATAATGATGATATCATAAAAAGAAATTTGCAAATGAATGAAAAGGATTTGCAGTTGCTAATTTGTATGAATGGACAGAAGAAGAAAAGCTGGATATATATATCCTAAAGTATTTGAAGATGTAAAAGCTAAGGAGAATGCAAGTACTATAATAAAAAAATTAAAAGAAAAAGGAAATACTATTTATATTATAACAACAAGAACAAAAATAAAAGAGTCTTATAAAGTTACACAACAAATGCTAGATAAATACAATTTTGTATTGATAATAATATTGATATTTTAATATATGATGAGCCACAAAACATTAATTCTGTATCTGAGATAATTCCAGTTATTGCATTTGAGTATATATAATGAAGAGTGCAATGGAAGAAATATCATTAAAGTACAAACTTGGGATGAAATCTATAATATAATTAATAATTTAAAAAGATAGAAGAAAGGTTAAATTTATGTTTGATAAAATAATTTTTGAAAAAATTATGAAATGGTCAGAAAATAGACTACAACCTAAAGGTCTTTCAATTGAAACTATAGAAAAAGTGTCAGATTATTTTAAGGAAAATTTTAGTAGTTATTTACCACAAGATTATATAGAATTTCTTCATACAATTAACGGCTTTTCATATGACGGATATAGTATTTTTTGTTGTTATAATGATGAGATAGAAAAAAATTACCCAAGATATGCGAGTTTAGATTTGGTAACATTTAATGCTAAATTCTATAAAAATACTGACATTACAGATTATATCATTTTAGGAATCTAGTATTGATTATATTGGATATATTAAAGATACAAATAAGTATGTAATTATGATAAATGGTACAATGCAACATTTAAAAGAATTTGATACATTTAATGAGATGATTATGAATTTTTTAAGATTAGTTTAATATAGAAAATGTTAGAATATTACGTAAGGAAGCATAAGAAATGTCTATATTATTATACGTATTAAATAATAAGTGAGAAAGGAAGAAAATTGTAATTTTTTCAGATTTGCATTATGCACCAGAGAAACCTATAAATAATGGTTCAATAATTGAAAGGAAACTAATGGAATATGCAGAACCATTACTACAAAAGTTAATAGAAAAAATAAATAACGAAATAAAGCCAGATTTAGTTTTAAATTTAGGAGATTTAGTGGAAGATTTCAATGACCACGATAGAGATATTATCAATTTAAATTATATTTGGAATAAATTTAAAAATATTGAAGGAAAATTTTATTCTTGTATAGGAAATCACGATTTGCGTTCAATGTCTTCTAGAAATGAAGTTGAACAAATAATGGGATATGAGCATTCCACATTTTCTTTTGATATAGATGGTATGCATATAGTAATTCTTGGAACATATGTAAATAATAACATAGGAACAGAATCTGGTGGGATTTTTAAAACTCAATTTATTTCTAAAGAAGACTTAAATTGGTTAAAAGAAGATTTAAATGCAAACAATTTACCTACTATTATTTGTACTCATTTTGGAGTTGCAGAAGATGATATGAAAGGTAATTGGTGGTTTGAATCTTGTCCAGAAGATGCATTATTAGGAAATAGAAAAGAATTAAAGGAAATTATAAAGAATAATAAGAATGTTTTAGCAGTATTCTCTGGACATCAACATTGGACAAAACATATTAAAGAAGATGGAATTTCATATTATGTACTAGGTTCAATGACTGAAAATATAAATAATGATGGAGTTCCAGATGGAGTATATTTTATAGTTGAATTTGATGGAAAAAATATTGAAGTTATTGAAAAACATATAAAGCTATAATGAAAATTATAATTGTACTAAATATAAAAAGAAGGTTATTAAGATGAATTTAATATATAAAAAAGCAGATATAAATTGTATAAATGATTTAGTGGATTTAAAAATAAAACAAACTCTATTTAACTATAATAGAGATGGTTTAGTAATGAAAAACGAAAATATAGCAAGAGAGAATATAAAGAAAATACTATTACAAGAGTTAAACAAAACAATTTATTTTTTTGTAGCAATAAATGAAAAGAATAAAGTTGTTGCCTGTAATGGAGTAGTTATTCATCAAATGGTACCTTCAGACTCATTTCTTAATGGAAAGAAAGCATATATAACAAGTGTATACACTAATGAGGAATATAGACGTAAAGGTATTCAAAATGAGTTAATGAAAATGGTTCTAGGCTTTCTTAACGAAATTGAGTGTTCAAAAATAGAACTGGATGCATCTAACCCTAATGCAATAAAATTATATGAAAAATTTGGATTTAGAAAAGACAATACAAAATATATTTTAGAAAATTAGTTATTACCAATTTATAATACTATGGTTATTATTTCTAAAGTATTAAATGAAGATGTTGCAGTAGTTTTCCAATTGTTTATTATACGAAAAAATAAAAAGGAGAAATTATAATAAATTTAATAAAAAAATTTGCGCAGAAGTAAAATATTAAGTTAAAGGGGGAAATTAATATGTTTTATGAATGTGAGGATTTAAAAGGCAATGAAATATTATTAAAATTAAATCATACTTGTCAGGAGCAACCTGAAAAACAGTGGTTGCCGACATATTATTTTGACATTTGCTTGTTAGATGGAACAGTTATAGGCTATTATTATTACTTGTGTTCCAGAAAATTTAGCATCATCAAGAATATGTGAAATAGCAGGAGGCAAGTATATAGAAACAAAAGCTATCCCTAAAGGTAATGAGATGTATGAAGAGGGCAAAAGATTTGTAAAGATATTTAAATTTAAAATATAGATAATTTACAAGAAATGACTAAATATAGTGAAACTCTACAATTAAAAAGTTTTTCAGTTGTAAAAATACCTAAGTTATGCTAATATAAATGAGAAAGGATAAAGTATGAATGATAAAATAGATATATGGCAAAAAGCAAATATAAAGAATATGGAACTAAATAATAGGATTATACGTTCTGCAACGAATGAGCATTTAGGAACACTGGATGGTTACATAACAGATGACTATATTAAAGTTTATAGTAATTTAGCGAAAAGTGGAATAGGATTAATCATTACTTCACATTTGGCAATTGATAAAAATCAAAGAGCAGATGTTACTCATATCTGTGTTAATGATAGTAGAAATGAATATAAATTAAAATTATTAACTGATACAGTACATAAATTTGATTCAAAAATAATTGCCCAAATTTCATATTCTGGTCATCATGGAAGTAAGATGGAAGAACAAATTGCTAAAACACCAAGTGGATTGGGAGATACTGTAGCTTTATCAAAAGAAGATATTGAACAATGCGTAATAAATCATGTGAGAACGATTGAACTTTTGCAAAAAGTAGGATTTGATGGGGCACAATTACATATGGCTCACGGATATTTATTGAGTGAATTTTTAGACCCATTTTATAATAAACGTACAGATGATTATGGTGGAAATGCGAATAATCGTTATCGAATTATTCATGAGATATTAATGCAAGTTAATAAAATTATTAAAGATAATTTTGTAATTATTGCAAAAATTGATACTGTTTCAAAAGATGAAGATAAGGAATTTATTAATCAACAAATTCAAGTATGCAAATGGCTAAAAAGAGATGGAATAGATGCTATAGAAATAAGTGGGAGTAATTTTAAAAAGATAAATCAATCTACTCCATATTTTTTAGATAATGCACTAAAAGTAAAAAATGAAGTAAATGTTCCCGTAATCTTAGTTGGAGGGTTTAGAAATATAAATCAGATGAATAATGCTTTAGAAAGAGGAATTGATTTTATTTCTATGAGTCGTCCATTTATAGCAGATGAGAATTTTATTGAAAAATTAAGAAATAACGAAAACAGTATTTGTATTAATTGTAATCAATGCTTTGAAATTTTTAAAACACAACATAAACGTTGCGTTCTAAGAGATGACATAATACGTCAATTAGAAATAAACTTTCCTTATCTATAAATTGTTTAGGAACTTTTATACCTTCTGATAATGCAAATCCATACATTGGAGAAAAAAATAAATTAGAATTTGTACAAGAAGAAAAATTGGAAGCAAGATGTGATGTCAATATAGTGAAAAGAGTATTAAAGAGATTAAGAGAAGTTCATCCTTATGAAGAACCTGCAATAGATATAATTCCTTTAATAGATGAAGAAGATTTATAAGAATGATGTAAAAGTTTTAATCAACAATGCAGGAGAGTCATCTTTTAAACTACCAACTGAATATACAAAAAAAGATATGGAAAAATGCTTCAAAGGATTACAAGGTATGATTATTACGTCTACACAAGTATTAAAAGCAAAAGAAGAAAAAGACGTTAAACTATATTTGAGTTGTTTTATATGGTTAATAGAAGAACAAAGAAAAGTCACAAAAAAATCCTAAAATGTTTGATAGCAAATAGTTGCAAAGAAAGTTTGTGACCTAATGTAAAAATAGAAAAGATAGGAATGAGACAAACAAGTTATGATAAAAGAAAATAACAGCTATTAGGTTTGAATTTAAGTAATTAGCAAGTTTGTAAAGGAATGATTTTAGAATGAGTAGTAAGGTAATAACAGGAACTAGAGTAAAAAAGAAAACAGAGTTTGACTATAATGCATTTAAAACATTTGGTAGAGTATTAGAGATTGCAAATATAGGTAATAGTATAGTATATAATGAACATGCATTAAAAAAACATTTAAGCTTTTTAGGTAATAAATCAAAATTGAAAAGTGGACTTATGGTAAAAAGTAAATTTGATACTAATATAGTATCTTTGACAGAATTCCCACGGGTTAAAAGCAAGTTATTTTGAAATATTAGCCCAAAATGGTGTAAAGGATTTATATTAAGAGCAACTGGAGCAGGAGAACCTAATATTGCAAAAGAAAGCGAAAACTACAAAAATTTAAGAGTAGCATTTGAATATTTACAGAAAAAGCAAACACCAATTGTGATAACAACACAAGCACCAGATGGAGTAGCAAGTATGAAAATAAATGAGCCACGGACAATTAGCATTAAAATATGGAGCAATACCTGCTTGGGATATGAGTATGGAAAGCATGGTTACAAAATTAGCTTGGCTAATAGGTAACGGCTATTCTTATAAAGAAATACAACAAAAAATGATAACATCATTAAGAGGAGAAATAGAAATATACTAATACTAAAATTATTAATGTTGTTTAGTTAAAAATATAAATTTGTGACCTAATTCGTGTAAAGGAATTTTATGTAGATAATTTAGGATTTTAAAAATGCAAATTACACGAATTTTTCGACAATTACACGAATTTTCGTGGTTGATAGTAACCATTTTTTAGGTCACAAAAAGGAGGAAAAATGTTTAAATTACACTCAGAATATAAGCCAACAGGCGACCAACCAAAAGCAATAGAATATCTTAGTAAAGGAATAATGGAAGGCAAGAAATTTCAGACGCTTCTAGGGGTTACAGGCTCTCGGAAAAACTTTCACAATGGCAAATATTATACAAAAAGTGCAAAAGCCAACACTCGTTTTAGCACATAATAAGACACTTGCTCGGACAACTGTTCAGTGAGTTCAAAGAGTTCTTTCCAGAGAACAGTGTTGAATATTTTGTATCTTACTATGATTATTATCAACCAGAAGCATATATTGCATCCAGTGATACTTATATTGAAAAAGACGCAAGTATAAATGATGAACTTGATAAATTAAGACATTCTGCTACTGCTGCACTTTTTGAAAGAAAAGATGTTATAATAGTATCTTCAGTTTCTTGTATATATGGTTTAGGAGACCCTATTGACTATGAAAATATGATAGTATCATTAAGACCAGGAATGGAAAAATCTAGAGATGAAATCATGAAAAGGCTAATAAATATGCAGTATACCAGAAATGAGATTGACTTTAAAAGAGGTACTTTTAGAGCAAAGGGAGATGTCTTAGAAATTTATCCCTCTGACCAAAGCGAGAGTGCAATTAGAGTTGAATTTTGGGGAGATGAAATTGAAAAAGTAAATGAAATAAATCCTTTAACTGGTAAATCAGTAGGGTTAAGAAATCATGTTATGATATTTCCAAACTCTCATTATGTTACAGAAAAAGGAAAGTTAGATAAGGCAATAGTTGATATAGAAGAAGAATTAAAAGAAAGAATAAAATACTTTAAAGAATATGATAAGCTAATAGAAGCACAAAGAATTGAGGAAAGAACAAATTTTGATATTGAGATGATGAGAGAAACAGGTTTCTGCCAAGGAATAGAAAATTATTCAAGACATATAAGTGGACGAGTACCAGGCTCAGCACCTTTTACATTATTTGATTATTTACCAAAGGACTTTTTGCTATTAGTAGATGAATCACATGCAACAATACCACAAGTTAGAGGAATGTTTAATGGTGATAGAGCACGTAAAGAAAATCTAATAAAATATGGATTTAGATTACCATCTGCATTAGATAATAGACCACTTAAATTTGATGAATTTGAAGATAGAATTAATCAAGTAATATTTGTATCAGCTACACCTGCAGAATATGAAAGTGAACATTCTAAGGAAAATGTAGTTGAGCAAATTATAAGACCAACAGGACTATTAGACCCAAAAATAGAAGTAAGACCAGTAGAAAATCAGATAGATGATTTAATAGGTCAAATAAAAATGAGAACAGAAAAAGATGAAAGGGTACTTGTTACAACTCTTACAAAAAAGATGGCTGAGGATTTAACAAGTTATTTAGCAGGGGTAAATATAAGAGTAAGATATATGCATTCAGATATAAAAGCATTAGAAAGGATGGAAATAATAAGAGATTTAAGAATTGGAAAATTTGACGTTTTAGTAGGAATAAATCTTTTAAGAGAAGGATTAGACATTCCAGAAGTATCATTAGTTGCAATACTAGATGCAGATAAAGAGGGATTTTTACGCTCAGAACGTTCATTAGTTCAAACTATAGGTAGAGCAGCAAGAAATGTAGACGGAAAAGTCATAATGTATGCAGACGAATTAACAGAATCTATGGAAAAAGCAATTAAAGAGACAAATAGGCGTAGAAAAATACAGGAAGAATATAATAAGAAAAATAATATAACACCACAAACTATTAGAAAAGGTGTAAGAGACACTATAAGAGCTATAATAATAGAAGATATTCAGTCAGAATATGGAATAAAAGAAGAAGAAAGCATAGAAGATGTAATAAATAAATTAACAGAAGAAATGTTAAAACATGCACAAAATATGGAATTTGAAGAAGCAGCCATTTTAAGAGATAAAATAAAGGAGTTAAGCGAAATTAAATAGTAGATGATATATAAAGCATTGAAAATAAAAAACTTATATGCTAAAATATAAAAAAATAAAATGAGAAGGGAAAACAATGGATAGAAATCATATTAGAAATTTTAGTATAATTGCACATATAGATCATGGAAAGTCTACATTATCAGATAGAATAATAGAAATGACAGGAGTATTATCTAAACGTGAAATGGAAAGCCAAGTATTAGATAATATGGAATTAGAAAAAGAGCGTGGAATTACTATAAAATCACAAGCAGTAAGAATGATATATAAAGCTAAAAATGGAGAAGAATATATTTTTAATTTAATAGACACACCAGGACATGTTGACTTCAATTATGAGGTATCTAGGAGTTTAGCAGCATGTGATGGAGCAATACTTGTAGTGGATGCTTCTCAGGGAGTTGAAGCACAAACTTTAGCAAATGTTTATCTAGCAATAGATAATAATCTTGAAATAATACCTGTAATAAATAAAGTAGATTTACCAAATGCAAGACCAGACGAAGTAAAAAAAGAAATAGAAGATATAATAGGAATTGAAGCAGAAACAGCACCATGTATTTCAGCAAAAACAGGATTAAATGTTGAAGAGGTATTAGAAAGAATTGTAAAAGACATTCCAGCACCAGGAGGAGATGAAAATGCACAAGCTAAATGTTTAATATTTGATTCATATTATGATAATTATAAAGGAGCAATAGCTTATGTAAGAGTATTTGAAGGAAAAATAAAACCAGGAGACGAAATAAGACTTATGAAAGCAAACAAGGTATTTACAGTAGCAGAGGTAGGTTATTTTGAACCAGGAACATATATAGAATCAAATGAAATAAAAGCAGGAGAAGTTGGATATATTGCAGCAAGCATAAAAAATCTAGAAGATATACATGTTGGAGACACAATTACAGTTAATTCAAATCCAGCAACAGAGGCATTACCAGGATATAAAAAAGTAAATCCTATGGTATATTGTGGAATATATCCAATGGATGGAAGCCAATATGAGAACTTAAAAGTAGCACTTGAAAAACTAAAACTAAACGATGCAGCCCTTCAATATGAACCCGAAACCTCAGCAGCATTAGGATTTGGGTTTAGATGTGGATTTTTGGGATTATTGCACTTAGAAATAATACAAGAAAGACTAGACAGAGAATTTGACTTAGGGCTAATAACTACTGCACCATCAGTTATATATAAAGTACACAAAACAGATGGTACAATATTAGACTTATATAATCCAACAGATTTACCATCAGGGCAAGAAATCTCTTATATTGAAGAACCAATAGTAAAAGCAGAAATATATACACCTAAAGAATATGTAGGAAATCTAATGCAAATATGTCAAGACAGACGTGGAGTTTATATAGATATGAAATACTTAGATGAAAACAGAGTTACTTTAATATATGATATGCCATTAAATGAAATAATATATGACTTTTTTGATAACCTAAAATCTAAAACAAAGGGATATGCATCTTTTGACTATGAATTCAAAGAATATAAACGTTCAGAACTTGTAAGACTAGACATACATGTAAACAATGAACCAGTTGATGCTTTATCATTTATAGTATTTAAAGACAGTGCTTATAATAGAGGAAGAAAGATGGTAGAAAAACTAAAAACAGTAATACCTAGACAATTATTTATAATACCACTTCAAGCAGTAGTAGGAGGAAAAATAATAGCAAGAGAAACAATATCAGCAATGAGAAAAGATGTATTAGCAAAATGCTATGGAGGAGACATAACAAGAAAAAAGAAACTACTTGAAAAGCAAAAACGAGGAAAAAAGAAAATGCGTCAAATAGGAAACGTCGAAGTACCACAAGAAGCGTTTCTATCGGTTTTAAAGCTGGATGAAGAGGACTGATGTAGGGGCGGACGAAATGAGAAAGAGTATAAAAATAATAAAATTAATTTTATTATTTTTATACTTTTGTGAATGAGTCATGGAAAATTTGCGAAGCAAATTTTACTTGGTGTACAATGCCCACTAAAAAATAATATGAAAGGACAATAATAACTATGAAAAATAGAAATTCCAAATATAGCAAAAAAGGTTTTTCAAAAGAAAATATAAGGAAAAACAATAATGTAAGAGTAGATAATAACAAACCACAAAAAATATATGATGATATAATAGAAGGTCGTAACCCTGTTTTAGAACTATTAGAATCTGGAAAAGATATAAACAAAATATTTATACAATCTGGAGAAAAGAATGGTTCAATAAATAAAATAATAGCAAAAGCGAAAGAAAAAAGAATAGTAATGGTAGAAGTTCAAAAATCCAAACTAGATGAAATATCAGAAACAAAAAATCATCAAGGAGTAATAGCAATAGTTCCACCATTTGAATACTGTGATGTATATGATATATTAGAATATGCAAAAGAAAAAGAAGAAAAACCATTTATACTAATTTTAGATGGAATAGAAGATCCACATAATATGGGGTCAATCATTAGAACAGCAGAAACAGCAGGGGTACATGGTATAATAATACCTAAAAGAAGGTCAGTAGCAGTAAATGCAACAGTAGCAAAAACCTCAGCAGGAGCTGTAGAATATGTAAAAATAGCGAGAGTTAGTAATATAAATGATACAATAAAATACTTAAAGGAAAATGGTGTATGGATTTATGGAACTGATGGACAAGCTAAGAATATGTATTACAATCAAGATTTTAGAGATGGGTCAGCCATAATAATAGGGAGTGAAGGCTTTGGAATGAGCGACTTAGTAAAAAAGAACTGTGATGGATTAGTAAAAATTCCAATGAAAGGAAAAATAAACTCACTAAATGCATCAGTATCAGCAGGAATTGTAATGTATGAAATTGTTAAACAAAGAAAAAAATAGGACACAAAAAATTTACAAAGTAACAAAAAACGACATGAAAATGAGGAATACGTAAGAAAGAGGAAGAATAACCAAAAATTAATAAAAAATATTGATAAAAAAGTCTTGAAATAAATTTTATTTATTGTTATGATATAAATGTATATATGTATAGAGTAAATTTTTTTAAAAATCATAGAGAAAAATGTCATAATATATATAATTACAAATTCAATTATTTATAAATCTATTAAGGAAGAGAGCAAAAATGATAGAATTTAGAAATGTAAGAAAAGTATATGGAACCAGTGATGTGCCAGCAGTTGAAAATGCAAACTTTAAAATAGAAAAAGGAGAATTTGCATTTTTAGTAGGAGCATCAGGTTCAGGAAAATCAACATTAATAAAAATGATATTAAAAGAAGAAGAACCAACATCAGGCAATATAATAATAAATGGGAAAGACACTACATTTTTAAAAAAAAGTAGAGTTCCATACTTAAGAAGAAGTATGGGAGTAGTGTTTCAAGACTTTAGATTATTACCAGACAAAACAGTATATGATAATGTAGCATATGCAATGTATATAGTAAGAGCAACACCAAGACATATAAGAAGACAAGTACCAATGGTATTATCACTAGTAGGACTTAGTGGAAAAGCCAAAATGTATCCAAATGAACTTTCTGGAGGAGAACAACAAAGAGTAGCACTAGCCAGAGCATTAGTTAATAATCCATCAATGATTATTGCAGACGAACCAACAGGAAACTTAGACCCAGAGACAGCTTGGGATATAATGAATCTATTAAATGAAATAAATTTAAGAGGAACAACCGTTGTAGTAGCAACTCATGCAAAAGATATAGTTGACGAAATGAAAAAAAGAGTTATTCAAATAGATAAAGGTGTCATAGTAAGAGACGATAAAAAAGGTGGTTATAATAGTGAGATATAATATTATTAGTTATTTGATTGGAGAAGGATTTAGAAACGTTTTAAAAAACAAAAAGTCTACAATGATTTCAATAACAACCATGTGTTTAACAATGTTAATGTTTGGAGCATTCTTTATACTAGGAGAAAATATTAATCATATAGTAACAAATATAGAAAAACAACAAGGAATGCAAGCATTTATAGTAAAAGATGCAACAGATGAACAAATAAAAAAAGTAGAACAAGAGATAATGAAAATTGAAGGAGTTAATACTACAAAATATGTATCAAAAGAAGATGCTCTAAATCAGATGAAAGATGATATGAAAGACCATGATAAATTCATGGAAGGAGTTACAGAAGACTATGTAGAAGCCTCATATACAGTAACACTAACAGATTTATCTTTAAATAAGCAAGTTCAACAACAAATAAGAGATATAAGAATAGATAATAAAGAAATCATAGATGATATTGTAGCAACAGATAGTACAATAGAAACATTATCATCAATTGCAAAAGGTCTAAGGATAGGAATATTTGTAATACTTGTTGCACTAATAATAATATCAATATTTATTATATCAAATACAATAAAATTATCAGTACATGCTAGAAGAAAAGAAATATCAATCATGAAATATGTAGGAGCAACAAATAACTTTATACGTTGGCCATTTGTAGTAGAAGGAATGATAATTGGAATAATAGCAGCACTAATCACACTAATAATAGTTGGATTTGCATATAATGCTATTGCAGTACAAGCAGTACAAGTAGAAACATTACAAAAATTAAATATAAGCTTAGTATCATTTGCAGATATGATTAATTTAATTTTAATTATGTATTTAACAATAGGAATAGGAATTGGTGTATTAGGAAGTGGTATGTCAATGCGTAAATACTTAGAGGTGTGATATTATAGAAAAATATAAGAAATACAAACGAAAGGAATTAAAGAGAAATGAAAGCAAAAATAAAATTAGTATTATCAGTATTATTAGTAGCAATATTAATTTTTTCTACAATTTATAGTACATATGCAGTAACTCAACAGGATATACAAGATACTAAAGATGAAATTAATGAAATTGAAAAAGAATTGAAAGAAGTACAAAATAACTTATCAGAAGAAATGAAACAATTAGATTCATTAGATGGAGATATTGCAGAAGTTCAATATAATTTAGATGTAGTTCAAAAAAATCTAAAAGAATTAGAAAAAGAGATAAGTGAATTAGAAAAAGAATTAGAGCTAAAAAAAGCAGAATATGATAAAAAACATAACCTTGCATGTGAAAGGGTAGTTAGACAATACAAATATGGAAAGAAAACAATATTAGATGTATTCTTAAATTCTACTAGCTTAACAGATTTTCTATCTAGTTATTATACTTTAAATGAAATACTAGAATTAGATGAGCAATTATTAGATGAATTAGAAAAGGAAAAAGAAAAAATAGAAAGTGATAAGATAACATTAGAAGATAAGAAAAAGAAAGCAGAAGAAGAAAAGATACAAGTCCAAAAACAAAAAACTACATTAACAAATAAAAGAAATGAAAGACAAAATATAGTTTCAAAATTGAATGCAGAAGATGCTGCATTACAAAAAGAAAAAGAAGCAAAATCAGCTGAATTAGCAAGACAAGAAGAAGAATGGAGAAGATTAGCACAACAAAACTCAAATACAGGAGGTTCATATTCTGGTGGTAGTTTAGAATTCCCATGTCCAGGATATACAAGAGTTTCTTCATACTTTGGTTCAAGAGGTAGCCCATTAGCAGGAGGTTCATCATATCATAAAGGAATAGACTTAGCAGCACCAAAAGGAAAAGCAATCCTTGCATCAGAAGCTGGTACAGTTATAGCAGTTTATACAGGCTGTTCACACAATTATGGAAAATCAAGAAGCTGTGGTTGTGGTAGTGGATTTGGAAATTATATTATGGTAAGTCATGGTGGAGGACTAGTTACAGTATATGCACACTGTTCAACCATTAATGTAGGGTTAGGAAGCAAAGTAGCAAGAGGATCAATAATTGCAACAGTAGGTTCAACAGGAGCTTCAACAGGATATCACTTACATTATGGAGTATTGAAAAATGGTACATATGTAAATCCAGCACCATATATAGGTCTATAAAAATAAATTGTGAATATAATATATAGTGGCAACAAAGATTAGATGCAAAAATAATAAAATTTATTTTATTATTTTTGCATTTTTGCAAGCCGAATATTATAAATTTGATGGTTAATATATCTAAAATATATAAGCATAATGTTAATTAACTTTTGCAATTAAAAATGTAAAGGAGAGGTATAAATGCAAATAAACAAAGAAAAATTATCACGAATATACAAAACTGTAATGATAATAATTATTACTGCTGTTGTAACATTTTGTGTAACAAGTGTTTTATTATATAGAACTGGAGGTATAAAATACATTGCAGTAACAAAGGGAGACACAACTGGATTAGGAGCTACATTAACCTCTTTTAAGGAATTATTAAACAAAAGATATCTATATGATATGAATGAAAGTGAAATGATAGAAGCAGCAATAAAAGGATATATTAGTGCAGTAGGAGATGAATACACAGAATACTTTACTCCTGAAGAAATGAAAACATTTACAACATATACAACAGGAAATTATGTAGGAATTGGAATTTATATGGAAGCAGACACAAAAAATAATGTTATAAAGGTTTCTTCAACTATAAAAAATAGTTCAGCAGAAAAGGCAGGATTGCAAGCTAAAGATATAATAGCAAAAGTAAATGGAGTATCTTATGATGCAAGTGAATTAACAAAAATGTCTACAAACATAAAAGGAGAAGAAGGAACAACAGTTGATTTAGAAATAATAAGAAATGGGCAAACAATTAATTATACATTAGAAAGAGCAAGTGTAGAACTATATCCAGTAGAAGGAGTAGTATTAGAAGAAAATATAGGTTATATAGAACTTGCTACTTTTGATGAAGGATGTGCAGAGCAATTTAAAACTGCATATGAAGAATTAAAAAATAAAAATGTAAAATCTTTGATTATAGATTTAAGAAATAATGGTGGAGGAATAGTAGACGAGGCATTACAAATAACAGATTATATTTTAGATAAAGATTCTACAATGTTAATAACAGCAGATAAGAACAAAGCAGAAGAAATAGAAACATCAAAAAATGATCCTATTATAGATGTACCTATTATAATTTTAGTAAATAATGAAACAGCAAGTGCCTCAGAGATACTAGCAGGAGCAATACAAGACTATAAAAAAGCAAGAATTGTAGGAGAAAAAACATTTGGAAAAGGAGTTATACAAGAATTATATACATTAAATGACGGAAGTGGACTAAAAATAACAATAAAAGAATATTTCACTCCAAATAGAAATAAAATCAATAAAGTAGGAATTACACCAGATTATGAAATTGTAGAAGAAAAAGAAACAGAAGAAGACGAGCAATTACAAAAGGCAATGGAATTGTTAAAATAAAAGAGGTTTATCTCGACACTAAAAAAATTGAAACTATTGACAAATAGAATAAAAATGACGTATAATTAATATAATAATACAGAATAACTTATTACAGTTATGATAAAAGAGGTTTTACCATTCCAGTCAAAAATGGGCATATAAAGAGGTTTTACTATTCCAGTTAAAAATAGGTATATAAAGAGGTTTTACCATTCCAGTCAAAAATGGATGTAAAAGAGGTGGTATAGGAAACTTTACCACCTAAATTTAATATGGAGCAAAAAATGAAAAAAATAAGTTAAAATGGTATATAGCAGATAAAGAATATGTAAATTATTTGAGACAATTTGATGAAAAAGTTGAAAATATTGAATATAATACAAAATTAAAACCATATATAGGCATATTAATAACTATAAATGATTTCAATTATTATGTTCCAATATCTTCAGTAAAAGAAAAACACTATAAAATACGAGAAGGTATGGATTTTATAAAAATAACGCAAGATGATAGGATAATAGGTGTACTAAATCTTAATAATATGATTCCAATATTAGATGAGAATGTTCAGGAATTAAAGTACAAAGACATAGAAAAGTATAGGGATTTTTCTAATTATAAAGAAAAAACATTATACATATCATTCTTGAGTTTTGAATTAGATTTAATTAATGACAAAATGGAAAAGATCAAAAAGAATGCAATTAGATTATATAATGAAAAAATTAATAATCCTACTTCTAATCTTTCTAAAAGATGTTGCAATTTTAAACTTTTAGAAGAAAAAGGACAATTATATAACAAAATGTCTAGTAATTAATATTTAATTACTGGCTTTTATACTTGTAACATAAGAAATATAAATAATTTCAACCAAAAGGGTTGAAATTTTTTTTTATTTATTATAAAATTCAATAGTTAATATACGAATGAACTGAAAGGAAGGTTATTAGAAAATGATAACACTCGAAGATGTAAGAAAAAATCCAGAGGTACAAGCTCTAGTAAGTGGTTCCCAGCAACAGTTAAATGTATTAGGATATACAGAACATTCAATAAGACACACATCAATTGTATCAGAAAGAGCAGGAAAAATTTTACAAGATTTAGGGTATCCACCAGAAAGAGTAGAATTAGCAAAAATAGCAGGATATTTACATGACATAGGAAACTGTGTAAACAGGCAAGACCATGCACATTCAGGAGCAATACTTGCATACGACATTTTAAAAGATATTGGAATGGATCCACAATTAAGAACAGAAATTATGACAGCAATAGGAAATCATGATGAAGCAACAGGAACAGCAGTAAGTGACATCTCAGCAGCATTAATTTTAGCAGATAAATCAGATGTACACAGAAATCGAGTTGTAAAAACAAATATAGCAACATTTGATAAACATGATAAAGTAAATTATGCAGTTACAGATGCGCAACTTACTCTAGACAAAGAAAAAAGAAAAATTGTTTTATCAATTAAAATTGACACAGAAATATGTCCAGTATTAGATTATTTTGAAATATTTATAGACAGAATGATAATGAGCAAATTTGCAGCAAAATATTTAAAAATATGGTTTGAACTTATAATTAATGATACAAAATTATTATAGATTGAAAGGATTGAGAACAGTGGAAAAAAAATTAAAAATTGCACTAATAATATTAATAATGGTATTAGTTACAGTAGTAGGATTTGGAGGAATATATATAAAAAAATTAGTATCCTACAATAATATATTACCAGATTATGAACTAGGATTAAGTCTTAAAGGTTCAAGAATAACTATATTAAAAGTAGGAGACCATACACATGAGGTAATTCGTGATTCAGAAGGAAATATTGTAGAATCAATACCAGAAGGTGCAGATGAAAATTCATACACAAAAGAACAAGTACCAGAAAATAGTGAAGAAAGTAAAACAAAAGAAAATTACCAAAAGGCAGAAAAAATTATAAGGGGAAGATTAAAAACTTCAAAAATAGCAAATTATGATGTAAGATTAAATGAAGAAAATGGAAATATATATGTAGAATTAGCAGATACGGACAATACAGACACAACTCTATCACATTTATTGTCAAGTGGAAAATTTGAAATAGTAGATACAAATGATAAAACAGTATTAATGACAAATGATGATATTAAAAATGCGAGTGTTCTATATAATTCAACAGAATCAGGAGTTACTGTATATTTAAGTATAAAATTTAACAAAGAAGGAAAAAAGAAAATAGAACAAATTAGTAAAGATTATAAAAAAGTAGAGGAATCTGAAAACACTGATGATGCAGAAAATACAGAGGGTACAGAAGAAACAACAAATGAAAAAACAATTACAATGAAAATAAATGAAGAAGACTTTTTATCAACAGACTTTGATGAAGAAATAAAAAATGGCGAATTAACTATAACAATTGGTTCATCAAGCACAGACAGTGATACAATTAGTGAAAATGTAGAACAAGCGCAATATTATGCAACATTATTATCTAATGGAGAAATGCCACTAGAATATGAGGTACAGGCAAGTGATTATATACAATCTATATATGCGAACAATATATTTCAATATATCATGTTAGGTATAATAGGATTAATAATTTTAATAACAATAGTATATATAATAATTAGATACAAAAAATTAGGTTTATTATCAGCAATAGTCTATATTGGTTCAATATCACTATTATTAATTATAATAAGATATACAAAAACAGAAATAGGTCTTGAGACTATAATACCTAGTATAATACTTATATTAATAAACACATATGTAAATTGTAAAATTTTAGGAAACTTAGACAAAGATGATTCTAAAGAAGATAGAAAAGCAAAAATATATAAATCATGTTTAAAGGTGATAGATTTATTAATAATAACTTTAATTCCATCAGTTATATTCACATATGGCACATCTTCAGCAATTTCTTCAATAGGAACACTTTTATTCTGGGGAGTAATTGTAATAGCATTAATGAATGTTCTATTTACAAGAAAATTACTAATTGAAGAAGCAAAAAAATAAAGTGAAGAAAGGAATGTTAGATAATGAAAAACATTAATAATATTATGAAAATAATGATAGTAATAGCTGCGCTAATTATCTTAGCAGGAATAATTATGATATGTGTAAAAGGCTATAATTATGATTTATTATATTCAAAATCTGTTAGAATGAATATATATTTAACCAAAGAATTTAAAGTAAATGAAATTGAAGAAATTGCAAAGGAAATTTTAGGCACAAATAAATTAAAAGTGCAACAAGGAAATACATTTGGAACGGTTGTATCAATAGTATCAAAAGAAATAACAGAAGAACAACAAAACAATATAATTCAGAAACTAAATGAAAAATATGAAATAGAAATTAATAAAGATGAAGATGTAATAGTAGCACAAATACCACAAGTAAATATATGGGAAATGATAACAAAATATATATCACCATTAGTTATAACAACAATAGTAATACTTGTGTATTTTGTAATAAGATATAGAAAGCAAGGAATCATAAAATGTATAGGAATTCCAGTATTATCACTAATAGGAATAATTGCATTATATGTAAGTATAATAGCATTAACAAGAATACCAGTTAATGAATTATTTATAATATTTTTAGTACTAATATATTTCTTAACATTAATTTGTAATGCGGTAAAATTAAATAAACAAGAAATTTAATTTCTAGGTACATTAAAGTGATAAAAACCATGAGGATAAGAAAAGTTTTCTTATTCTCATGGTTTTGTGAACAACATATGAAAAAATTGCTGGGTACACTGTACCACTACAAGCTTATTAAAGGTAAGAAAGGAAGATAAAAAATGGTAGAATCAATGGAAAAAATTGTAAACTTATGTAAAGCAAGAGGATATATATATCCAGGTTCAGAAATATATGGAGGATTAGCAAATACTTGGGACTATGGACCATTAGGAGTAGAATTTAAGAATAATGTAAAAACTGCATGGAGAAAAAAATTTATTCAAGAAAATAAAATGAATGTAGGATTAGATGCAGCAATACTTATGAATCCACAAACTTGGGTTGCTTCTGGGCATGTTGGAGGATTTTCAGACCCTTTAATAGATTGTAAAGAATGTAAATCTAGACATAGAACAGATAAACTAATTGAAGAATGGGCTACAAAGAATGGAAAAGATGTTATAGCAGATGGTTGGTCTGATGAACAAACAGTTACATACATAAATGATAACAAAATAGTTTGCCCTGTATGTGGAAAATTAAACTATACATCAATTAGGAAATTTAATTTAATGTTTAAAACATTTCAAGGTGTTACAGAAGATGCAAAAGCTGAGATATATTTAAGACCAGAAACTGCACAAGGAATTTTTGTTAATTTTAAAAATGTTTTAAGAACTACAAGAAAAAAACTACCAATGGGAATTGCTCAAATAGGAAAAGCTTTTAGAAATGAAATAACACCAGGAAATTTTACATTTAGAACAAGAGAATTTGAACAAATGGAATTAGAGTTTTTCTGTAAGCCAGGAACAGACTTGGAATGGCATTCTTATTGGAAAGAATACTGTAAAAACTGGTTATTAACTTTAGGAATGAAAGAAGAAAATATAAGACTAAGAGACCACGAAAAAGAAGAATTATCACATTATAGTAATGCAACAACAGATATAGAATTTGCTTTTCCATTTGGTTGGGGAGAACTATGGGGAATTGCAGACAGAACAGACTTTGACTTAAAAAAACATATGGAATTTTCTAAAGAAGACATGAATTACTTAGACACAGAAACTAACGAAAAATATGTACCATATTGTATAGAACCATCATTAGGAGCAGACAGAGTAGCACTAGCATTTTTATGTAATGCATATGAAGAAGAAGAAATCGCAGAAGGAGATACAAGAATAGTACTACATTTACATCCAGCACTTGCACCATATAAAGTTGCAATACTACCATTATCTAAAAAATTATCAGACAAAGCAAATGATGTATATGATATGTTATCTAAAAAATTTATATGTGACTATGATGAAACAGGAAGTATAGGAAAAAGATATAGAAGAGAAGATGAAATAGGAACACCTTATTGTGTAACAATAGACTTTGATACATTAGAAGACAATACAGTCACAATAAGAGATAGAGATACAATGGAACAAATACGATTACCAATAGATGAACTAAATAAATGGATTGAAGAAAAAATAGAATTTTAAACTTAAATATTATAAGGAGAAATTTGTAACTCAAGAAGGGATGATAGCAAATGCAAGAAGAACAGCAAATAACATTAAATGACCTAATATCTACAATAAAAAAGAATAATAAAATAGCGGATATAAAAACAGTAACAAGGGCATATAATTATGCTTTACAATTTCATGGAGCACAAAAAAGAAAATCAGGAGAACCATACATTATACATCCATTAAATGTAGCAAATATTCTTGCAGGATTAGGAATGGATACTACCACAGTATGTGCTGCTCTATTGCATGATGTAATAGAAGATACAGAAGCAACACGTCAAGATTTAATAAAAGAATTTGGAAAAGAAGTAACAGAAATTGTAGATGGTGTAACGAAATTACAAAAATTACAATACACAGATAAAGAAGAACAACAAGTTGAAAATTATAGAAAAATGTTTTTAGCTATGGGAAAAGATATAAGAGTAATACTTATAAAATTAGCAGATAGACTCCACAATATGAGAACTTTAAAATACTTAACAAGAGATAGGCAACTTGCAATTTCAAAGGAAACAATGGATCTATATGCACCACTTGCAAATAGAATAGGTATGTATTCATTAAAATGGGAATTAGAGGATTTAAGCTTCAAATATCTATATCCAGATGAATATAGAGAAATTTTAGAAGGATTAAATGAAAAAAGAGAAGAAAGATTAGACTTTGTAGATAAAATAAAAAAAGAAATTACAATAGAACTAAAAAAGGCAAAAATAGTTGCAGATACTACGGGAAGAGCAAAACACATTTATAGTATTTATAGAAAAATGCAAAGGGATGGAATAACTCTAGAGCAAGTATATGATTTATTTGCATTAAGAATAATAGTTAATTCAGTAAAGGATTGTTATGCAGCATTAGGCGTTGTTCATGATTTATATAATCCAATGCCAGGAAGATTTAAAGACTATATAGCTGTTCCAAAAGCTAATATGTATCAATCACTACATACAACTTTGATAGGACCAAATGCAACACCAGTAGAGGTACAAATACGTACTTGGGACATGCATAGGATAGCAGAATTTGGTATAGCAGCACATTGGGCATATAAAGAAGCAAATAGATTTAAGAAGACTACAGTAAAAGTTGAAGAAGACAAACTATCATGGTTAAGAGAATCTTTAGAATGGCAAAAAGAAATGAATGACCCAAATGAATTTTTAAACACATTAAAGAAGGAATTATTTGAAGATGAAGTATATGTATTTACTAAAAATGGTGAAATCAAAGTATTGCCAAAAGATGCAACCCCAATAGACTTTGCTTATAGCATACATACAGAAATTGGAAATAGAATGACTGGGTGTAAAATAAACTCACAAATGATGCCAATAGTAACAAAATTGAACAATGGAGATATTGTAGACATAATAACATCAGACAATGCAAAAGGACCAAGTAGAGATTGGCTTAAATTTGTTCAAAGTACTAGAGCAAAAAGTAAAATTCAACAATGGTTTAAAAAGGCAAACAGAGAAGAAAACATTGAAAAAGGAAAAGAATTGCTTGCAAGGGAAATAAAAAGAGTAGGGCTAACAGAAACAGAACTTTATAAACAAGAATATATTAATGCGATGTTAGAAAGATATAAATTTCCAAATGTAACTGAAATGCAATCATCTGTAGGATTTGGGGCAATATCTGCAGGAAAAATAGTTTCTAAACTATTAAACGAATACTCTAAAGACCACAAAGAAGAAGAACTAGAAAAGAAAATTGAGGAACTTTCTAGTTCAAGTAAAAAAATTCAAGGAAAGCCAACAAGTTCTGGTATTATTGTAAAAGGAATAGATAATTGTTTAGTTAAATTTGCGAAATGCTGTAATCCTGTACCAGGAGATAAGATAATAGGTTATATAACAAAAGGAAGAGGAGTTTCTGTTCATAGAAGTGATTGTATAAATGTATATGAGTTATTAGAACAAGAAGATAGAATAATAGATGTTGCATGGTATGAAAAGGCAAAAACGTCTTATACTGTAAATATAGAGATATTTTCAAATGACAGGGATGGTCTATTATCAGATATTGTAAGAGAGTTTGGAAATGAAAAAGTAAGCATTATGGATATTCGTTCAAAGGTTACAAAAGAAAAAATAGTTATCACAGAGGTTACTACTGAGATAGAAAATTTAGAAACATTAAACAAATTATTTAGAGTTTTAAGAAAGATTGATAGTGTGTACGAGGTCAAACGTAAAAACTGATACAATTCTTTTACAAATAGATTATATAAAAAATTGTATAGAAGGGAAAAATAATAAAAATGATACTAAAGACATTAAAAATTAAAACATTTTTAGCAGATCCAACAAATTGCTATATAATACATGATGAGATAACAAAAGAAACTATGGTAATAGACCCAGCAGGTGAAATAGATAAAATATTAGAAATGTTAGAAATTTTAGAAGCTAAATTAAAATATATAGTAGTAACTCATTGTCATGGAGACCATGTAGGTGGAGTAAATGAATTAAGGCAAAAAGCAGGAGGAACAATTCTATTACATAGAATTTGTGAAAGAAATATAAATAATCAAGAAATAATGCTAACAGAATATATAGGAATGGAACCTGTAATATTAACAGATGTTAGAAGAGTAGATGATGAAGATTTATTGCATTTAGGAGATATACAAATGCGAGTAATTCATACTCCAGGTCATACAAGTGGAGGAATATCATTATATTTTAAAGAAGATAAGATGTTATTTTCAGGAGATACTTTATTTAGAGGTACTTGGGGAAGAACAGATTTACCAACAGGAAGCTTAGAAGAAATTATGAATTCAATAGTAAATAAATTATTAATATTACCAGATGATACATTAGTTTATCCAGGACATGGAGTATCAACAATTATAAGAGAGGAAAAACCAATATATCTAAGGTTAGAACCTAGAGGGTATTAATTATTATAAAATGAAATAGAAAAATTTTTCAAAAATTGGGAATGATATAAATATTAATAATAAAAATGTGTAAGGAAAGAAAGGTTGAAAATCTTTTCTAACCAATTTGTGCCTTGGGAAAGGAATGATAGTAAACATGAAAATAACATGTAAAGATAAAACTTTTAATGTAGAACTAAATACTAGAATAAAAGATGCATTAAAAAATGAAATAGAAAATTCAGAAAATAAAATAATAACTTGTATTTGCAATAATAAGGTAAAAAGTTTAAATCATAGAGTTCATGAAGATAGTAACATAGAACTATTAGATTATACTAATAAAGAAGGAAAAAGGGTATATGTAAGAGGTGCACTTTATATAATGGCTAAAGCTTTTAAGGAAGAATATCCAGAAGCTAAATTAACTGTAAATTATCAATTATCAAATTCTATGTACTGTGTTATAGATAATATGGAAATAACAGACGAAATGATAAATAAAGTAAAGTCTAAAATGAAGGAAATTATAGAAAAAGATTTAGAAATAACAAAAGTAGTTATGTCTCAAGAAGAGGCTAGAAAGTTTTATGAAAAAGAGAAAAATAAAACGGGTATATTATTGCAATTAAATAAAAAAGAAGAAACAGATAAAATATCATTATATTATTGTGAAGATTATTATAACTATTTCTTTGGAGTAATGCCTGTTTCTACAGGAGTAGTTAAGATATTTGATTTAGTAAAATATAAAGATGGATTTTTAATTAAATATCCAAGTAGAGAAGAACCTAATAAATTAGCTCAATTTAAAGAAACGAAAAAGCTATTATCAACACTAAATGAATATGATGAAATCTATAAAATCCTAAAAATAGATACAGTTAATAGATTAAATAAAAGAATAGAAGAAGATAAAGGAAAAGAAACTATAATACTTTCAGAGGCACTACATGAAAAGAAAATCTCAGATATAGCAGACAAAATAGTTAATAATAAATCTACAAAAATGGTATTAATAGCTGGACCTTCTTCATCAGGAAAAACCACATTTGCTAATAGGTTAGGAATTCAATTAATGTTAAATGGAAAAAGACCAGTAACTATATCTGTAGATAATTATTTTGTAGAAAGAGAAGATAATCCTAGAGATGAATTTGGAAACTATGATTTTGAATGTTTAGAAGCCCTAGATGTTGAATTATTAAATAATCATATTAAAAGACTATTAGCTGGAGAAGAAGTTGAAATGCCAACTTTCAATTTCACAAATGGTCATAAAGAATATAATGGAAATACAATAAAGTTAGACTCAAATGATATATTAGTAATGGAAGGTATACATTGTTTAAATGATAAATTAACAATGTCAATTCCAAGAGAACAAAAATATAAGGTATATATAAGTGATTTAACAGTATTAAACCTAGACTATTATAATAATATATCTACTACTGATACTAGATTAATAAGAAGAATTGTAAGAGATAACAATTTTAGAGGATATTCTGCTTTACAAACAATAAAAACTTGGTATTCAGTAAATAGAGGTGAAAGAAAATATATATTCCCATATCAAGAAGAAGCAGATACTATGTTTAATTCATCATTAATATATGAATTATCAGTATTAAAGGATTATGCAATACCACTATTAAAGGAAATAGATAATTCTAACCCAGAATGTGCAGAGGCAACTAGATTAATCAATTTATTAAAATATTTTGATTCAATACCTGATAAATATATTCCAAAGACTTCATTAATTCGTGAATTTATAGGAGGAAGTGCATTTAATGTATAGTAAATTTACAAAAATAGATGAAGAATTTATATGTGAGAATTGTGGTAATAAGGTAGAAAAGTTAGGTTATACATGTAGAAATCATTGCCCAACATGTTTACATTCAAAACATGTTGATGTAAATCCAGGAGATAGGCAAGAAGAATGTCATGGACTTTTAGAACCAATAGGGTTAGAGATGAACAACAAAAAGGGATATGTAATAATTTTCAAATGTAGAAAATGTGGAGCAATTAGAAAAAATAAATCAGCAGAAGATGATAATATGGAATTATTGATACAACTAAGTGCAAAACATTAAAAAATCTTCAAAAAAATAAACATATATGTTATAATAATAAACTGTATTAAGAGAAGAAAGGAATGATAAATAATGAAAGTAGTACCAATTACATTATTAACAGGATATTTAGGAGCAGGAAAAACTACTCTTATAAACCATATTTTAAATAATCAAGAAGGATACAAAGTAGCGGTAATAGTTAACGATATTGGAGAGGTCAACATAGATGCATCTTTAATAGGAAAAGGTGGAGTTGTTACAGAAACTAATGACAGTCTAGTTCCACTACAAAATGGTTGTATTTGCTGTACTTTAAAAGTAGATTTAATGCAACAAATAGTAGATTTAATAAAATCAAGGAACTTTGATTATATATTAATAGAAGCAAGTGGAATTTGTGAGCCTATTCCAATAGCTCAGACAATAACTGTTTTACAAGATTCTACAGAACAATATGGATTACCAAAAATCTGTAGACTTGATAATGTTGTATCAGTTGTTGATGCACTAAGATTAAGAGATGAATTTAATTGTGGAGAAGAACTAGAAAAAGAAGAAATAGATGATGAGGACATAGAAAATCTTTTAATACAACAGATTGAATTTTGCAATACATTAATTTTAAACAAAGTAGATGAATTATCTAAAGAAGAATTAGAAAAAGTTAAAGCTGTAATAAAGAAATTACAACCTAATGCTAAAATAATAGAAACAAATTACTCAAAAGTTGATGTAAAAGAAATAATGGATACAAATTCTTTTGATTTCGAAGAAGCAGCAATGTCTGCTGGATGGGCACAAGAATTAGACAAGCCAGAAGAAGAGGAAGAAGAAGGCGAAACAGAAGAATATGGAATAGGAACTTTTGTATATTATCGTAGAAAACCATTTGATGAAGCAAAATTTGAAGAATTTATAAATAAATTTCCAAAAAATATAATAAGATGTAAAGGAATAGTATGGTTTAACAATGATTATGAAATGTCTTATGTATTTGAACAAGCAGGAAAGCAAAAGGGAATATATGAAGGCGGAGAGTGGATTGCAACATTCCCAGAAGAAGAAATAAAAATGCTAAGAAAAGAACATACTGATTTAGAAAGAGACTGGGATGATAAAATAGGCGATAGAATGATAAAATTAGTATTTATTGGACAAAATATGGATAAAGAAACAATTTCAAATGAATTAGACAAATGCATTAAACAATAATCATATATTAATTGTATGGGCGCCTTTGGTGCAATGAGAAAAAATATAAAAATAAAAAAATTTGTAAAGCAAATTTTACTACGTGTCCGTTCAAGAGAAATGAATTAAAATATATTGACAAAAAAAATGGGAATGATATAATGAAGAAAAAATTAGGAGGTAATAATAATGGCTTTAGTTACGACAAAAGAAATGTTCGAAAAATCAATGAAAGAACATTTTGCAATAGGAGCTTTTAATGTAAACAATATGGAATTAATACAAGGGATAGTAGAAGCAGCAAGTGAAGAAAACTCACCAGTAATTTTACAAGCATCTTCAAGTGCAATAAAATATGCAGGAATAAATTATTTAATGAAAATGGTAGAGGCTGCTGTTGAATCTACAAATATACCAATAGCAATTCATTTAGACCATGGACCAGATTTAGAAACTTGTAAAAAATGTATAGATGCAGGTTTTACATCTGTAATGTTTGATGGTTCAAAATATGATTTTGAAGAAAATATCAGACTAACAAAAGAAGTAGTAGATTATGCACATGCTCATGGAGTTGTTGTAGAAGCTGAGCTTGGAAAATTAGCAGGAATAGAAGATGAGGTTAATGTTTCAGCAAGTGATGCTATGTTTACAGACCCAGAACAAGCTAAAGAATTTGTAGAAAGAACAGGTTGTGACTCTTTAGCGATAGCCATAGGTACAAGCCATGGAGCATATAAATTTAAAGGAGAAGCAAAATTAAGATTTGATATACTTGAAAAAGTAAAGGAAAAATTACCAAACACACCAATAGTTCTACATGGTGCTTCAACAGTAATTCCAGAATTAGTTGAAATGTGCAATAAATATGGAGCAGATATACCAGGAGCAAAAGGTGTTCCAGATGAAATGCTACATGAAGCAGGTTTAAGAGGTGTTTCAAAAATAAATGTTGATACAGATTTAAGACTTGCAATGACTGCTCAAATTAGAAAAATTTTTGCTGAAGATCCATCTGCATTTGACCCAAGAAAATATTTAACGCCAGCAAGAGAGGAAATCAAAAAAACAGTTAAACATAAGATACATGATGTATTTGGTTCTGCAAATAAAGCATAAAAGAAAATGGGGCGCCCTTTGGGCGTCCGTTATATTATAATTTATAGAATTTTTCATTGCTTTTTTTTTTACATTCAGAGTCTTTCTTTGCGATATTCTAAAGTATATCGTAAAATCTTACTTTTATATTATCCGAGCAAAATTTGATTTACAAATTTTTCATGGAATTTTTAAGTGCAACATTGATTTTACGTTCAGCATCTTTTTTTGCAATATCCTGACGTTTATCATAAAGTTTCTTACCCTTACCAATGCCTAATTCAACTTTAACTTTATTATTTTTTAAGTATAAACTAATTGGTATTAAAGAACAACTTTGTTGTTTTATTAGTCCAAGTAAGTTATATATTTCACGTTTTTTTAATAATAATTTTCTATCACATAAGGGATTTTTGTTGTAAATATTCCCATTCTCATAAGGGCTAATATGCATACCATAAATAAATATTTCTCCATTTTTTATATTTGCATAACTTTCTTTTAAATTGACTTTTCCATTTCTAATTGATTTTATTTCTGTTCCGTGTTAATACAATTCCTGCTTCTATTGTATCTGTAATAGAATAGTTATGATGTGCAGTTGGATTTTTTGCAATTACTTTTATTTGTGACATAATAAAATTCCTTTCATAAAATATTCAAATTTGTTTCTATATTGAATATAAATTTATTATGAGTTGATTATAACATGAATATATAAAATTCACAATTAAAGTTTAGATTTTTTGTAATTAAATGTGCATTGACAAATATAAAAAATTAGTAAAAAGTGGTAGTCAATAGATGAAAAATGTATTATAATATTATCTAATATAAAGAAGGAGAGATACTTTATGGAAATTTTATTTGTGAGACATGGCAGAACAGAATGGAACAATAAAAAAAGATGCAGGGAAATGTTGATATACCACTTAGTAATGAAGGAACTGAACACGCTAAAGTAATGGCTGAGAGACTAAAAAATTACAAGATAGATGTTGCTTTTTGCTCACCATTAAACAGAGCAATAGAAACAATGAAAATTATAAACAATTATAGAGATAATAATAAGATACCAGTTATAGTAAATGAAGCATTAACAGAAAGAAACTATGGTTTATATGAAGGGCGTAATAAAATGGCATTTAATTATGATATTATGTGGGATTACAGTAATCCATTAAACATAGAGAGTTTCTTTGGATTTGCATGGCCTATTATACACTTTATTTTTGGAAAATTATTAAGAGCATACAAGAATAAAACAGTTCTAATTGTTTCACATGGTGGTGTCTCTAAAATATTTGAAATGATTTTAAGTAAAAATTCATTATGCCCAGATGAATTAGCAAAATATTTACCAAATAATAGCGAGATAATTACTTATCGAAATATAAATGAAAATGACTTTGTTTTTAATGTTAATGAAAGTAATAATATTACAGAAAACGATAGGCAACAACTTTTTAAAATATTAACTCCTAACAAAATATCATTAATGTTCCCAAATTTAAAAATAGAAGATTTAATTGATGTTAATAATATATCCAAATTTCCTAAAATCCGATATAGAGCATGCATTATATTTGCAAGAGAAGATGGCAATATTGCAATTGAAACATATAACAACACAAAAGAATGTAAGTTACCAGCGAGAACAATAGAACCTAATAAAAATATATTAAATCAAGTAAGAGAAATCTTATTACAAATGACAGGTTATCTTGGGGACATTTCTGACTTTTATAATATTGGAGAAACTCTAGAAATTAGACCTAGTGATCCAGTTGCAGAAATAGTATGTACACAAATATATTATATATCAAAAGCAATAGAAGTAGGAGAACCTCTGCCTGATAATAAAGATGAAATAGAGGGATTTAAGTTAGATTTTTATTTACCAAATGAAGTACTTAAATTAATGAATAAATCTCTATTGGAAACGAAGTCAATAAAAGGAGAATTTTATAGACCCTTAATTACAAAAAAGTCAATTGCATTAAGAGAAAAAATAATTTTAGATTTTTGGTATAATGCAAATAAAAAATGATTTGTAGTTGTAGATTTATAGAGATTACAATTGTAATAATGTATAAATCGAACATAGAACAAATAAATGTATAGGATA
>CAOKRJ010000003.1 GCA_948471115.1 uncultured Clostridium sp. | reverse complement strand
AATTTTGTTATCAATCGGAAGGAAATCCGATTTACACAACTTTTACGATAGTCTCAATTTTGTTATCAATCGGAAAGAAATCCAATTTACACAACTTTTACAATAGTTTCCTTATAAATATACATAATTTATAAAAATTGATATTTATCGACTTTGTTTATTTCATTTTCATTTTCTGAATTAATTGCTTTTAATTCTTGTTCAGATTTTGCGAGATTATCTTTTGCAACTGTCATTAATAGTTTTATCCTATTTATTTGATTTGCTTCACTAGCGCCTGGATCATAGTCAACAGGAGAAATATTAGCAATAGGATACTTTTCTCTAATAGTCTTTATAACACCTTTTCCAACAACGTGATTTGGTAAACATGCAAATGGTTGAACACAAACTATATTAGGAATACCATGTTCAATATATTCAATCATTTCAGCTGTTAAGAACCATCCTTCACCAGTCTGATTTCCAATGGATAAAATGTCTTTTACCTTTTCTTCTAATTCCCATATATTACATGGTTGTAAATAACCTTTTTTTGATTTATTAAGTGCTATTTTTAAATCTTTTTCAAATATATCCATTAATTTTATGGCTAATTTGAATATTGTTGCTTTTGTTTTAGCAGTTTTTAAAAGCTCATTAAAAGTAATTTTGTGTGTAGCGATAAATTTTATAAATCCCATAAAATCAGGAAGTATTACTTCTGCACCTTCATTTTCTAAAACATTTGCTACGAAGTTATTTCCAAATGGATGATATTTTATTAGTACCTCTCCTACAACTCCAACTTTTGGTTTCCTTATAGAGGTATCTAATGAAATTTTTTCAAAGTCATCAACTATATCATAAATACTTTTTTTAAATTCTTTTATACCAGATTTATTTAAAATTATTTTACATTTTTCCATCCATGAGTTATAGAGCTTTTCGGTCTCTCCTTTATTTATTTCATAAGCTTTATTCTTCATAAGCATTTTTTGTAATAAGTCACCATATACAATAGATTTTAATAGCTTTTCTGCCATTTCAGCAGAAATTTTAAAACCTGTGTTTTTTTCCATACCAACAACATTAAATGATATTACTGGAATTTGGGGGAATCCTGCATCTTTTAAGGCTTTCCTAATAAACCCAATGTAATTAGTTGCACGACATCCTCCACCTGTTTGAGACATGATTAATGCGGTTTTATTTAAGTCATATTTACCAGATTGTAATGCTTCTATCATTTGACCTGTAGTTAAAATTGAAGGATAACATGCATCATTGTTTACATATTTTAAACCAGTTTCTACTGTATGCGATGTACATTCCTTTAATAATTTTACATTATATCCACAAGAAGAAACTGCGGATTCAATTAGTTCAAAATGAATAGGAGCCATTTGGGGTATTAAAATAGTATAATCTTTTCTCATTTTTTTTGTAAAAGGAATTTTATTAATTACATAATTTCCAGTTGTATGTTCATTATTTTTCTTTTTAGAGAGCCTTTTTTCCATGCTTGCAAGAAGAGAACGTATACGAATACGAACTGCTCCTAGGTTATTAACTTCATCTATTTTTATTAAAGTATACATTTTTTGATAGCTCGAAAGAATTTCTTCAACTTGATCTGTCGTGACTGCGTCAACACCACATCCAAATGAGTTTAATTGGACAAATTCTAAATTATCATGTTTTCCAACAAAGTCAGCAGCTGCATATAGTCTTGCATGATATACCCATTGATCTACTACACGCAAAGGTCTTTTAACCTGTGTAAGATTTGAAATTGAGTCTTCTGTTAAAACACAGAGACCAAGTCCTGTAATTAATGTATCTATACCATGATTAATTTCAGGATCAATATGATAAGGTCTACCTGATAAAACGAGACCTTTTAAATTGTGTTGATTCATATATTCTAAAGCTTCTTGACCTTTCTGATGGATATCATTTTTAAACCTTTGATATTCATTTTCTGCAAGCTCAACTGCTTCACATAATTCTTTTCTGGTAAACTTATATTCTGTGAATTCATCTAATTCTAATATCCTTTTTACTAATTTTTTTGAGTCTAATGGTAAAAATGGATTAATATATTTAATATCTTTCAATGCTTCAATATTATTTTTCAATACTTCAGAGTAAGAAATTATAATAGGACAATTGTAATGATTATCTGCTTTTTCATATTCTTTTCTAGAATATGGTATACAAGGATAAAATATAGTTTTTATGCCAGAATCAATTAGGTTTTTTATATGTCCATGAGATAGTTTAGCAGGATAACATACTGATTCAGAAGGCATTGATTCCATACCTTTTTCATAAGTTTTACGAGTACTTTTTTCTGAAAGTATAACTCTAAATCCTAAGTGTGTAAGAAAGGTAAACCAAAAAGGATAATCTTCATACATATTTAAAATCATAGGGATACCAATAGTTCCTCGAGTCGCTTTATCTTCTGATAAAGGTTCATAATTAAATAATCTATCATTTTTGTATTTAATTAGATTAGGTAATTCTTTGTTAGATGAAAATATTCCAGCACCTTTTTCACAGCGGTTTCCTGAAATATAGCTTTTTTTATTATTAAATTTATTTACTGTTAGTAAACAATGATTTTCGCAACCATTACAACGTGTGTGAGTAATTTTTATATCCAAATTATCTAAATCTTCTAACTTGGTTAAAGTAGATGTATATTCCATATCTAAATTTGATTCGAATTGTTCCTTTGCAAGTAAAGCAACACCATAAGCACCCATTAATCCAGATATGTCAGGACGAACAACTTCTTTTCCGACAATTAACTCAAAAGCACGAAGTACAGCATCATTATAAAACGTTCCACCTTGAACTACAATATGATTTCCTAAAGTCTCAGAATCCCTTACTTTCATAACTTTTTGAATTGCATTTTTTATTACAGAGTATGATAGTCCAGCAGAAATATCACCGACAGAATATCCTTCTTTTTGAGCCTGTTTAATTTTAGAATTCATAAAAACAGTACATCTTGAACCTAAATCCACAGGAGTTCTAGATTCTAAAGCAGTCTCTACAAAATCATCTATTGATAGATTTAGACTTTTTGCAAATGTTTCAATAAATGAGCCACATCCAGAGGAACATGCTTCATTTAACATTATATTATCAATTATACCATTTTTTATTTTTATATATTTCATGTCTTGACCACCGATATCAACTATACTAGTTACATTAGGCATAAATTCAGAAGCAGCTCTGTAATGAGCAATAGTTTCGATTTCATTTAAATCTACATTTAAAGCGGTTTGTATTAACTTTTCTCCATAACCTGTAACACCAGCGAATCGTAAAGTTGATTCTTTAGGAAGAACAGAGTAAGTTCTTTTTAGCATTTTTATAACACTTTTTAATGGATCACCTTCGTTATTCTTATATAATGAATACAATAAGTTTCCATCATTGTCAATTAAAACTAGCTTAGTAGTTGTAGAACCAGCATCTATACCAAGAAAACAATCTCCTTTGAAAGTTTCCAGATTTCCTCTTTTAACTGTTGCCTTTAAATGTCTATTTTTAAATTCATCGTATTCGAAATCAAGAGAAAATAGAGGTTTTAGAGGTTTTGTAGTATCATCATGTGAGACTTTTAATACTTCAATCTTGCTTTTTAATTTTTGAGTAGATATAACGTTAGTTTTTACAGAATCAAGAGCTGCACCTTTTGCAACAAGTAAATGTGCATCTTCTGGAATAATTATTGTATCATCATTTAGTCCTAGAGTTTCTATAAATCTTTTTCTTAATTCAGAGAGATAATTCAAAGGTCCACCTAAGAAAGCTACATGACCATGGATAGGTCTACCACATGCAAGACCACTTATAGTTTGATTAACTACAGCTTGAAATATAGAAACAGCGATATCTTCTTTGGCTGCACCTTCATTAATTAATGGCTGTATATCAGTTTTTGCAAAAACACCACATCTAGAAGCTATAGGATATATTGTTTTATAGTTTTTTGCTAATTCGTTTAAACCTTTTGTATCCGTATGTAATAAACTTGCCATCTGGTCTATAAAAGCACCTGTTCCTCCTGCACATGTTCCATTCATACGTTGCTCAACAAATTTATCAAAATATATAATTTTGGCATCTTCTCCGCCAAGTTCTATTACTACATCAGTTTTTGGTAGGTATTTTTCAACTGCATGTTTACAAGATACGACTTCTTGAATAAAGGGTAAATCTAAAAATTTAGCAGCAGACATAGCACCTGATCCAGTAAGCGAAATAGAAAAATTGTAGTTTGGATACTTATCTACAAGTGTGTTCAAAACATTACATACAGTATTTTTGGTATCTGAAAAATGTCTCTCATATGCAGCATATATAGTAATTAAATTTTCATCTAATACAACTATCTTTACAGTTGTAGATCCAACATCAAGACCAACATGCAATATATTATTATTTTCCATAAAATTATAAATCCTCCTTAATTATAAACTAAGAAAAATTTCTATATTTAGAGAAGTCAAATAAAATAGTTAGTTTCTCGTTAAAAATAAATATGAAAGATTTCAGAATTTTTATTAAATTTTATTAAATAAAAACTCTTTATATGTGCTTATAATCATAACACATTCTACAATGAATTATTAATTTTGTCAATGTAAGAAAGTGGAAAAAAGGGTTCTAAAAGATAAACAAGATAATATACATTAAAGAGAAGAAAATCAAAGGATTTGTTAAAAAGGAGGAGAAAGTATGAAATTTAAAAGACTAGTAATAGTATTGGTAATTTTATTAATAATAGGAGGTATAATTTTCTTTTGTACAAGAGATAGACAAGAAGAGGTTGTACAAGGAGAAATAATACCACAAGAAGAGATTAGTGAAGAGCAAGAACGAAAGACGATGATATCTTTATATTTTAAAGATAAGCAGACAGGAGAATTAACTAAAGAAAATAGAATGATGGATGTTAAGGCATTGGCAAATAATCCATACAAAGCATTAGTAGAAATGTTAATAGAAGGTCCTAAAACTGAAAATTTACAAGAAACAATACCAGAGGGAACAAAAATAAATGATATAAATATTAATGGAGAATGTATACATGTAGATTTATCTAAGGAATTTATTAACAATCATGAAGGTGGATTGGATAATGAAAGTAAGACAATATATTCTATTGTAAATACTTTAACAGAATTAAATGAGGTGAACTTTGTTAGAATTTTTATTGATGGAGAAGAAAATTTAGGATTTAAAGATGGAAATGTAAACTTTCAAGAGAATTTTCAGAGAAATGATTAAAAGCACTGCTTTTAATCATTTAAAAAATTTATAAGATGAATGTATCGCTTAAAATGTTTAAAATCATTTAAAAATCCTTCGACTTCATTTAAGGATTTAATAGTATTATTCTTTTTTTCTTTAAAATTTATTTTATTATTTTTAGGCTTATTTTTAGGTGGTGGAGGTGGAGCTTCTGACTTATTGGGTGCAGAACGATAAAATAATCTCTCATCCATAGAATCATCCTTTCTATTAAGCAACAATTTATTGAAAAATTAAAAATTTTAATATATAATATTCCATGAAATATTAATGTGTGAGGAGAAAAGGAAAATAGTATATTATTATTGTCTTTATTTAATAAATATTTTATAATTCATTTTAATACAATATGATGCAATTAAATAAATTTAAAGAAAGGTGATATAATATTATGGAAAAGGATTTTTTCGTAAGTTTGGCATTAATAGGTCTTTTAATAAGGTCCTGTAGCAATGATGAATAACAGAAAAAGAGAAATTGTTCGGTTCATTGGGCTTTTACTATACTTAGTTATTCTTATTATTGTCATGTTCTGATTTTGTTATATAAAATATCAGCAAAGAAGATATCCTATTCTAGGGCAGTCTCCAATCTTTTATTTAAATATATATATTAATTTTAAATTTACCATACAGAAAACTATTACAGTCAAAAAACTGTGATAAAAAATAAGATTTTAAAAATTAGGTTGCGGACATAGTATGCCTATGCTATAATTATCTTGATTAATAGTATTTGTATGTAGGAGACTAGTATGAATATATTATTTTTACTATTAAATATGGTAATTGGTATTCTATTTATGATAATACAATGTGTAATTTTTCATTTTTTTATAAAACATTCAGCTAATAAATCTAGAAAAGAAAATATGAGTAAAATTGATTTTTCCAGAGATAAAGAATACTATCGTACAATTTTAAAAACATATAGTCCTGCCGAGCTAAGTTATATAGATGATTTTAAAGTAAATTATAAAAGAGAGATTGTTTCAACTATTTTAAGTTTGGAATTAAAGGGAAAAGTAAAAATTGAAAATGATGGTATCATGATATTGAATAATAATGATGAAAATAATGTTATTAAAGTAATGAGTACAATTCTAGGATTTATTGCGTTTTTTATTATTTGGATAGAAGTAATATATGGAACAGTAGGAACTTTTATTTACTATATAATGCAAATTAATTCGTATAGAAGAACAGAAAAAGGTGAAGAAATCAATAAAAATATTGAAGGATTAAAGCAATATATAAATGACTATAGTTTATTAAAGGATAAGGATAAAGAAGCATTAATGATTTGGGAGGAATATTTAATTTATTCAGTAATTTTTGATATTAATGATGCAAATATAGTTCAAAAAGTATCTAATTTTGTAGAAATTGAATTTGAAAGAGGAAAAAAATACATAAAAAATGTATAAAAGAGAATTTTACTAATAGTACAATAAATTATAACATTTCTAGAAAATTTAATATGTGAGGATAAGATGGAGATAGAAGTAAAAGAGAACGAGAGAATTGATGATTTAGAATATAAAGGATTAAAAATAATTCAAAATAAAGAATGGTTCTGTTTTGGAATGGATAGTGTAATATTAGCAAATTTCGCAAAGAAAGAGAAAAAGGGAAGTAAAATATTAGATTTAGGAACAGGTACTGGTATAATAGCAATATTACTATCTAAAAAAGTGGAGAACTCTAAAATAACAGCAATAGAAATACAAAAAGAAGTAGCAGAGATGGCAAAAAGAAGTGTAAAATTAAATAACTTAGAAGATAGTGTACAAGTAATTAACAAGGACATAAAAAATATATTAAAAGAAAATGGACAAGCCAAATTCGATGTAGTAATAACAAACCCACCATATAAAAAGAAAGAAACAGGAATTTTAAATGAAAATAATGTAAAAATGATTTCAAGGCATGAAACAACTGCTAATCTAGAAGATTTTATAATAGTTGCATCGGAGAAATTAAAAGATTATGGAACATTTTATATGATAAATAGACCAGAAAGAATAATAGATATATTTGAATATTTAAGAAAATATAAACTAGAGCCAAAAGAAATACAGTTTATATATCCCAAGAAGAATAAAGCACCAAATGGATTATTAGTAAAAGCTGTAAAATATGGGGGAGAATTTTTGAAGGTTGATGAGCCATTAATTGTATATAATGGTGATGGAACATATACAGATGAAATTTTAGAAATATATGAAAAAAAGTAATATTAAATGAGGTAATAGAATGTTTTACTATACAAAATATAATTCTCCAATATGAAAATTAACGATTTCAAGTGATGAAGATAATATTAATGGAATCTGGATAAAGGGACAGAAATACTTTGGTCGTACAGTTTCAGGTCAAATGAAATTAGCAGAAAATATAGATATATTAAATAAAGCAAAAAAATGGCTAGAAAGATATTTCAGAGGAGACAAGCCTTCAAGTTTTGAACTTCCGCTAAAACCTATAGGAGGAGAATTTAGACAAATAATATGAGGGATTCTAAGAGAAATTCCATACGGAAAAGTTATTACATATGGAGAAATAGCAAAAAAAGTAGCCAAAATACAAAACAAAGAAAGAATGTCTGCACAGGCAGTAGAAGGTGCAGTAGGACATAATCCTATATCAATAATTATACCTTGTCATAGAGTAATAGGAGCTAAAGGCGATTTAGCAGGATATGCTGGTGGAGTGGAGATAAAAAAAAGAGACTTCTTGAATTTGAAAAAAATTAATACAAAGTTAGAAGGGAGAAATAATGATAGGAAATTTATATTTAGTAGCAACACCAATAGGAAATCTAGAAGACATTACATTAAGAGCAATTAAAATATTAAAAGAAGCGGATATAATAGTAGCAGAAGATACAAGGCACACATTGCAACTATTAAATCACTTAGAAATATCGAAACCTTTAATAAGTTATCAAAGACATAGCAATGAAAAAAGAATAAATGAAATAATTGAAAAGATATTAGAGGGAAATAATATAGCACTAGTAACAGATGCAGGAACACCAGGAATATCAGATCCGGGTGAGGAGGTAGTAAAAGAAGCAATAAAAAATAATATAAAAGTAATACCAATACCTGGAGCATGTGCTTTAATTTGTGCATTAATTGCATCAGGGTTAGACACAAAAGAATTTACATTTATTGGATTTTTGCCAATGAACAATAAAAATAGAAAAGAAAAATTAAAAGAAATTAAATTTGCAAAAAATACTACAATAATATATGAAGCACCACACAAATTAAAAGAAACATTAAAAGATTTAAAAGAAATAATGCAAAACAGAAAAATTGTACTAGCACATGAAATAACTAAAATTCATGAAAGCTTTGAAAGTGGAACAATAGATGAAGTTATTGAGAAAACTCAAGAACCAAAAGGAGAATATGTAATTATAATAGAAAAAGGTGAAAAAATAGAAAATAATAAAGAATTAAATGAAATAAGCATAGAAGAACATTACAAATATTATGAAAAATTGGGATATGAAAATAAAGATATAATTAAACAAATTGCTAAAGATAGAAATTTACGCAAAAATGAAGTATATAGACAATTTATAAATAAAAAATGATGGAGTTAATCCATCATTTTTCGGCTTCTTCAATTTGTAAACCAGTAAGTTTTTCAACACATTTATTACAAACAAGTTTATCCTTATATTCATATAAATTTTTTGTATTTCCGCAAAAGATACAATTAGGTTCATATTTCCTTAAAATTATTGAAGAGCCATCGACAAAAATCTCAATAGGATCTTTCTCGACTATTTTGAATTGATTACGAAGCTCCATGGGTATTACTACTCGACCTAGTTCATCCATTCTTCTAACAATTCCTGTAGATTTTATCATAGAAATTCCTCCTTAAAAGCCAGCCATTTTTTCTTTTAATGTAAAAAAATAAAACTACTTATATAATAGCATAATTTGTATAATAAGGTCAATGAAAAATTTATGAAAAATAATGTATTTTTTCTATTTTACGGAATAAAGTTTAATAGGAGTAAAGGAGATAAAATGTTAAATATTATTTGGCCAATATTTATAATAATTTCATATATTTATGCAATACTTGCAGGAAATATAGATAAAGTTAATGTGGAAATTTTCGATTCTGTAAATGAGGCAGTTTCATTAAGTATAAATCTATTAGGAGCAATGTGCTTATGGTGTGGAATTATGAAAATAGCACAAAATACAAGTCTAATTAAGAAATTTACAAAAATGCTAAATCCAATAATGAATTGGTTATTCCCTACACTAAAACAAAATAATGAAGCAAAAGAACAAATAGCAATGAATATAACAGCAAATATTTTAGGAATAGGTAATGCATCAACACCATTAGGATTAAAAGCAATGGAAACATTACAAAGAGATAATATGGATAAGGAGAAGTTATCAGACTCTATGGCAATGCTAATTGTACTAAACACAGCCTCTCTACAAATAATTCCAACAACAATAATTGCAATAAGAGTATCACTAGAATCAAAAAGTCCGACATTAATCATTGTTCCAGTATGGATAGCTACAATATGTGCAGCAATAGCTGGAATATTATGTGTAAAGATATTCATAGCAAAAGAAAATAAAAAAAATACAAAAAGAGGAGGTAACATGAAATGGAAATAATCAACTACATATCAATAATAGCAGTACCATTAGTAATACTTGTAATTATACTATATGGATTAACAGAAAGAAAGAAGGTATTCGATATATTTATAGAAGGAACAAAGGAGGGACTAAAAACAACCGTAAAAATTTTACCGACGTTAATAGGACTATTTCTAGCAATAGGAGCATTAAGGAGTTCTGGACTAATAGAAGGTATAGGAAAAATATTATCTCCAATATTAGAAATAATAAAATTTCCGATAGAAATATTGCCATTAGCACTATTAAGGCCAATTTCTCGGAAGTGCATCAATAGCCACAGCAACTGATATAATGAAAACATATGGAGTAGATAGTCAAATGGGAATAATCGCATCTGTAATAATGGGAGCAACTGAAACAACATTATATACAATAGCAGTATATACAGGAGTAGTGAAAATAAAAAAAATAAGATTTGTGCTATATGCAGCATTAATTGCAGATATAGTTGGAATTACTACTGCAATAGTGGTTTGTCGAATGTTGTCGATAAAAAGTTGTTGACATATTATGGTGAAAATGTTATTATATATAAAGAAAGAACAAAATTCATTCTTTATATATTTTTATCAATAAATCAAATATCTTTTGTATCCAAATTTTTTAAAATCTAGTAACAAAATCCTGTTAGATAAAAGTATAAAAAACAGTATATAAAATTTTACTATTTAAAAATTGAAATTTTATTTACTGTAAAAATTTATTATGTTTTTAAACTTGTAGGGGAAAGAAAAATTTTAATCTTTTTTCTGGCTCCCAAATTTTCAGAAAAGCTTTCCTCTACATAGCCCCCATTATAATATTTTCTTACAGGAGACACATAAACTCCTGTAAGTCTTTTTTTATAAAAATCCGAATAATTAAAAAAAGTCATAAAAATAAAGCATATTTTGATAATAGTTTCAACACAAAAAAAGAATAAAATAAAAGAATATTAAATAATAATTATAAAAAAATAAGATATGGAGAAAAAAGAAAATATTACATTGCATTTACATTAATGATAGTAGAGAAATAAAATTGGATATTAATAGAAATATTTGAATTAAATTTAATATATACTATATCTGGAAATATGAATATATTAAATAGGATAATTTATAAACTTGAGGAATATCAGTATTAATAAATTGGGCTATATACTAAAGTAAATAGTTAAAAATATTAATATATTTAATAATTTGATAATATTTTCTTTTAATTGTTCTTATTTATTCATTAAATATCTCATTTCCTTATCTTTTCCAAGTGGTATTATTTTCATGAAATATTTTCTTAGGAGGATTTTATCATAAATTAATTACAAAAATTAAAAAATTGTAGTGTTACAATTGATGTGAAACAAAAGGAGTAGAAAAAAGTGATTCAAGTAGTATAATTGAATTGTTGAAATCAAAATTATACGAAAGGACTTGAATCTCTTATGGATAATAGTATATCACAAAAACCGAAAAATACAAAGAGATATTTGCCACATGATGTAAAAACTAAAGAAAATGCAGTAAAGACCTATTTAAATAATGGAGATATAGAGTATACTTGCAGGAAATATCATATATCAAGATATTCACTATGGAGAAGGGTAAAAAAATATGATGGGACAAAGGAAAGCCTTGAAGATAAAAGTCATAAACCCAAAACAAGACACCCAAAATCACATACAAATCAAGAAATAAAATGAATAAGAAACTATGTAAGAAGAAATCCAAGAATAACATTATGTGAATTATGGGCAAAGTTAAAAAGAGAAAAGGGATATACAAGAAAAATAACATCATTATATCGAGTAATAAAAAGACTAAATATAAAGTTTTACAAAGGAATGAATATAAAAAATACATCAAAGAAAAAACATAATAAGAAATATGAAACACCAAAAAATATAGGGGAAAAGTGGAAAATAGATGCAAAGTATGTACCAAATGAATGTAAAGAAAAATTACCAGAAGATAAAAGATATTATCAATATACATACATAGATGAAGCTAGTAGAGAAAGATTTTTATGGTGGTATGAAGAACTAACACCAGAGAATACAGTAGATTTTATAAAAAGATGTATAGAATATTTGGGATACAAACCGAAAACAATACAAACAGATAATGGTACAGAATTTAGCTATAATCAAGTCAAAATAAAGAAAGAACACCCCATGGATACATTGTTAAAGAAATTAAAAATTAATCATTACAAGATAAGACCAAGAACACCAGAGCATAATGGAAAAGTAGAAAGAAGTCATAGAAATGATAATGAAAGATTTTATAGATATTTAAAATTTTATAGTTTAGAAGAGTTAATAAAACAAGGGAAAGCATATTTAAAGAGGTCAAACAACATACCAATGGCAGTATTAGGATATTTAACACCAAAAGAGAAAAGAGAAGAACAAGAAATGCAAATAACATAAAAATTTAGAAAAGTATAATAAAACATTAATGAAGCGTAGCGGAATGTTATTTTAATATATTTTTCTAAATACTGGTGCGATAGCACCAATAATAAATTTAATAATACTACAAATTTTTTATAAAAGTTTGTTTCACATCATTAACACTTATACAAAATTAATTACAAAAATTAAAAAATTATAGGTTTACAATAGATATGACACACCCAATATAAGAAATAAAAAATTGAAGGAAATACCAAAATATGATAAAGTAGTTTTAACCACAAAACACTTAAAATATTGGAGGTATTTCCTATGAGTAATAGTATAACACAAGATATACAATATAAGCAAACAGTAGTAGAATATTTGTATAGACATGGAGTAACAAAAGCAGCAATAAAATTTAAAATGTATCGAAAAACAATATATAGATGGAGAGAAAGATATGATGGAACAGCAAAATCGCTAAAAGAGAGATCAAGAAGACCACAAAGCCATCCAAGCCAACATAGCGAACAAGAAATAAAAATGATAAAAGATTACAAAGCAAAAAATAAAGAAACAGGGTTAGTAGTACTATGGATAAAGCTAAAAAGAAAAGGATACACAAGAAGTATAACTAGTCTATACAGAGTAATGCAACGAATAGGAATATATGAAAAAACACCAAGTAAGAAAAAACAATATGAGCCAAAGCCGTATCAACAAATGACGTATCCAGGAGAAAGAGTACAAGTAGATTAAAATATGTACCATTAAATTGTTTAACAAAAGAAATAAAAGAGGAAGATGGAAGATATTACCAATGACAGCAATAGATGAATATACAAGGAAGAGAGTACTATGGGCAAGTAAAGAACAAAGTACATATGCATCAGAGGAATTTTTAAAAATAATAATAAAGAAATTTCCATTCAAAATAGAATGTATACAAACAGATAATGGAACGGAATTCACAAATAGATTAAATCCACAAGGGACAGAAAAGAAAACGAAATTTGAAAAGGCATTAGAGAAGGAAAATATAAGACATAAATTAATAAAACCAAAAACGCCAAGACATAATGGAAAAGTAGAAAGAAGTCACAGAAAAGACCAAGAAAGATTTTATTACAAAAGAAAGTTTGAAAGTTTTGAAGAGTTTGAAAAGAAGTTAGGATATTTAGAAAAAGAATATAATAATTTTCCAATGAAACCATTAGGATGGAAGAGTCCAAATGAACAGCTAAAAGAATATAAACTTAAGAAAAGTGCATAAAATGGTACATATTATCAATTTTCTTAAGTGCCACAACGAAGTTGTGAGGAGCAGACTACAGATATTAGGTATTTCAAATACAGACAACTCTAAGAGAGTGTGACATATGTTTGACAAACCTACAAAATTAATTACAAAAATTAAAAAATACACTTGAAAAATATAATAAAAAAAAGTATAATTATAAACATATAACTTAAACTCATAGTGTAGCTGAATAGAAATGCTGGCTACGAAACGCACACCCTTAAGTTTATAAATATTGATATTTAGGGATTTCAAGAGATAGTATGAAAAGTTTTCCCCTGAAATTCCCCTTAATATAAATTTCATATGTAAATATAGTTTACATATTTCTACATGCACCCATAGTCTAATTGGATAGAATATCAGGCTACGAACTTGAAGACGGGGGTTCGAATCCCTCTGGGTGCACCATCAAGAGAATTGCAGTTCTCAAGCCAGTTTGAGAACTCTTTTCTTTTTTTTAGGCTTTTTCTTTAAAAAGTATCGTTTTATTTGTGTAGACTGACTTTCAGCAGTTTTTGTTTTCCCCTGAAATTGTTCAAAATTTACTCTTTCAAATTCTTTTTTCTTTCGTTCTTCTGATACATGAATATAGTAAAAATCTGTAGTTTCAAATTCGGCATGTCCCATTAATTCTCGTAAAACTTCTTTATCCATACCTTTTTCACTCATTAAAGTTGCAAAAGAATGTCTAAATCCATAAATTGTCATGTGTTCTAGTTTATGTTTTTTAATAAATTCTGCAATCTTTTTTATTAATCTTTCTGGACATAAGGTGTTCCAATAGTATTCGAAAATACATAATCGTTATTATTCCATTCTTGTCCATGTTGTAAGTTATTCATTTTTTCTTTTTTTAGATTAAGTAACATTTCTTTTAATCTTGGTGTCATTGGTATATTACGATAACTTTCTGTAATTTTTAAATCTCCATCAGTCATAATATGTCCTGTAATATTCATTTCATCATCATATAATGTAATATCCTTGTAAGTATTTTCCACTTTAATTTTATTCTGATTAAAATGAATAGATTTCCATTTTAGCCCACAACCTTCTTCTGGTCGCATACCAGTTTGAAGAAGTGTTGCAAAGAGTAGTGCAAATGGTCTTTTATCTTGTTCGCATACATCAAGCCATACTTTTTGCCTTTCTTCTGGCAAATAGCATACTTTTGTCACTTTTGCTCTTTTTTTCTTTTGAAATTTCAAGTCAAAGTTTGGAACTTCTTAATTAAGCCTTTTTTGTCTTTTGCATAAGTTAATACGGCTCTAATAAGCAAGAATAAATCTTTAGCAAGTCTAGGTGTTTTCTGTCTTTGCTCATTGATATAGTTTTCTAATAAATCTTTACTAATTTCGCTAACATATAGTCTTTGAAATCTACTATAACATGATATTTTATTGTATTTATGTAAGTTTCTATGTTTTTTAAACTGACAGTCTTATTGTAGTAGGATTAACTTGTCTCTTTTTCTGTTCTTGCTGTTTGAGGTAATCTAGGATTTTTGTAGGCTCCTTCCATTATTAAATTAAGGGACAATGTTAGTCTTGACTCATAACTATTAAAAAAGGAATTGTATTAATTTTCTATACTTTTAAACAGTTTTTTGATATAATTACCTAGGCAATAGTAAGTTGTCGCTGAGATGAGATTTAATTATTAGGAGATTTATCTTATGAAAAAGAAAATATGTATTGGTGTAGGAATATTTTTAATGGTACTTATAGTTGCAGGAATTATAACAAATTATGCAGATAGTGGAATGGTAACAACAGGACATGAGCCAAAGTATTGTATTAAAATAGTTAGTAATGATGGAAATAAAGTTACTTATTGGGGATTAGGTTATAAAGTTATTAGATATGTTGGAGTATCTCCCAAAGAGCCTTACGAAAGTAATATTGGTGTAAAAATGGGAAGTTGGTTTATGAAATATGAATTGCCTAAATCTAAAGTTATTGAAATTGAATATGGAGGACAAATAATTACTATAACTGACATAAAAGATATAGGAATTATTGAAAACATATTAGTAAATTCAAAATATCATAATGAAATGTGTCTGGGAATAAATACTCACAAAATAATTTTTAATAATGATGTTTATTATATTAAAGAAGATTGCAAAGAAATACAAAAAGGAGATAAACAAGCAACAATTTCAACAGAAGATTTAGAAACAATCAATAATATTATTTCTAATAAAATGAATAATAATCAAAATAAAGAAAAAACAGAAGAAGATACATTTGATGCGAAAATAAAAAAAATAAGCGAATACAATGGTATAACAACGATTTTAATAGAAGGTATTGAAACAAACGATATAAATCATAGAGGAGAATTTGATTTTTCTATTGATAGTGAAACAAAAATATTATGGATAAATCCTAAATCTATAAAATCAAGTTATACAGAACTAAATGTATCAAATTTAAAAGAAGGTCAAAATGTTTCTATTACTTCGACAGGAAGTGTATTAGAAAGTTATCCAGCTAAATTAACTAAGGTAACAAAAGTTATTCTATTAGAAAATGAATTATAGTAACGAATTACAGGTAATTGGAGGGATAAATGGATATTTCATTATATTATCAAGAAAAAGGTAAAGGAATACCTTTTGTTCTACTACATGGAAATAGTGAAAGTGGAGATTATTTTAAAAATCAAATTGAATACTTTTCTAAAGATTTTAGAATGATTGCAATAGATACTAGGGGACAAGGAAAATCTCCAAGAGGAACAGCCCCATTTACAATGGAGCAATTTGTAGAGGATTTGAATAATTTTCTGGAAAAATTAGAAATTTCAAACATAATTTTATTAGGCTTTTCTGATGGTGCAAATATTGCAATGAAATTTGCATTAAAATATTCTAATAAAATAAAAGCATTGATATTGAATGGTGGAAACCTAAATACAAAAGGTGTAAAAAAAATAATACAAATTCCTATTGAAATGGGATATAGATTAACGAAAATATTTTCAAAAAAATCTAAAGATGCCAAAAAGAATATGGAATTATTAGGTTTGATGGTTAATGAGCCAAATATAAAAATTGAAGAAATACATTCTATTCAAATACCAACACTTGTTATAGCAGGGAAAAATGATATGATTAAAGAAAAGCATACAAGAGAAATAGCCTATAATATACAAAATGCAGAATTGTCAATTATTAGTGGTAATCATTTTATTGCGAATAAAGAATCAGAAAGATTTAATCGAGAAGTTGAAAAATTCTTATTAAAGGCATTAAAAAAGTAAAATACAAATTATAATTTTGAAAGGAAGTAATATATGTATTATACAAAACAGATACCATATTTATTAGATAAAGAATTTAAGGAAAATATAGAATATGTAGAATATAATATAAAAGAACTTTAAAATTATTGTATGAGTATTTGGACAATGAAATCAAAAAATATATTAGATAAAACCATAGCTAACAACATTTCGCCAAATGCATGTATTGATATTGTGATAGATTATTGCTAATAATGCGATTTGCATTGCAGGATTTAGTAAAGAAATAGAGACTTTTCAGTTAAATAAAAAAATAGACTATATGGGAGTTAGATTAAAGCCAAGTATATTATATTTGCTTTTTAATATAGAAACAGATAAAATAATAGATAAAGAAATATCTTTTTGTGATATAGAAAAGAAATTAGTTTAGATAAAATAATGAATTAAAAAAGCACTAATGAAAGAATAGAATATTTAAAAGGATATTTATTTCAAATACTATATTAAATGCAAATTTACTTGTTTTTTTGTAAAAAATATAGTATATTAAATATTATAGTAAATAAAAAATCGTCAATAATTTTAGAAGAAGCAGGGAGAAAAATGGATAACAAATATTTAGATAAATTAGAATTTAGTAAAGTCTTAGAAATGCTAGAAAATTATGCAGTAACATACTTAGGAAAAGAAATAGTAAAAAACTTAAAACCATCATTTAACAAAAATGAAGTACAAATAAACTTAAAAGAAACAGAACAAGCAGATATATTAACACATAGAATAGGAGGAATACCATTAGGCGAAATAGACAACATAAATGTACATTTAAGAACACTAGAAGCTAGTGGAACCCTATCAATAAAACAATTATTAGACTTAGCGAAAATACTAAAGATGTCTAGGGAACTAAAAGAATATTATGAAAAAGCATCAAAAATAGAAAATATAGACACAAGCAAACTAAGAAACTACTTTTTTGACATATATACAAATATGGTAATAGAAGATAAAATGTTCAAATCAATCATAGATGAAAATACAATAGATGACCATGCATCAAAAAATTTATATATAATTAGGAAAAGAATAAAACAAATACAAAACGAAATAAAAAACAAACTAAACAATTACTTACACTCAAAATATCTACAAGAAGCATTTATAACAATAAGAAATGGAAGATATGTAATACCAGTAAAACAAGAATATAGAAACGAAATAAAAGGATTTGTACACGACATATCAGCAAGTGGTGCCACAATATTTGTAGAACCACTACCAGTATTTGAAATGAACAACAGAATAAATACACTAAAATTAGAAGAAGCAAACGAAATCCAAAAAATACAACAAGAGCTATCAGAACTATTCATGGGTATAACCAAAGAATTAGACACAAACATAAAAATAATCGGAAAACTAGATTTCATATTTGCGAAAGCAAAATTCGGAATAGCAAACTATGGTGTAGCACCAATAATAAATGATAAAAAAATAATAAAGCTAAACAAAGCAAGACATCCATTAATAGACAAAGACAAAGTAGTACCAGTAGATATAGAAATAGGAGAAAAATATAACACATTAGTAATAACAGGACCAAACACAGGAGGAAAAACAGTAACACTAAAAACAATAGGACTATTATCATGTATGGGAATGAGTGGACTATATATACCAGCAGGAGAAAAAAGTTCAATATATGTATTTGATAATATATTTGCAGACATAGGAGATGAGCAAAGCATAGCAGACTCCTTAAGTACATTTTCATCACACATGATAAATATAGTAGACATGATGAAGAAATCAACAGAAAAAAGTTTAATACTATTAGATGAACTATGTTCAGGAACAGACCCAGCAGAAGGTGCAAACTTAGCAATAAGCATATTAGAAGAATTAAACGCAAAACAATCAATAAATGTAGTAACAACGCACTACTCAGAAATAAAAAACTATGCAATAACAACAAACAACTTTGAAAATGCAAGTTCAGAATTCGATGTAGAAAATATGAAACCAACATATAAAATATTAATGGGAGTACCAGGAAGAAGTAATGCCTTTGCAATAAGTAAAAGATTAGGTTTAGAAGAACACATACTAAACAGAGCAAAAGAATTAACCAAACAAGAAAACATAAATATAGAAGACGTATTAAAAGAAATATATGACAATAAAATATTAATAGAAAACGAAAAAGAAAAAATACAAAAAAACAGTAAAGAAATAGAAGAACTAAAGAAAAGTTTAGAAAAAGATAATACAGAACTAGAACTACAAGCAAAAAAAATTATAGATGATGCAAAATATGAAGCTAGAAAAATACTATTAAATGCAAAAGACCAAGCAGAGGACATGATAAGAAAAGTATCAGAGCAAGAAGACAAAAACAAAATGAACAAAATAAAAAACAAATTAAACGAAGAAATAAAAGAATTAAAAATAGAAAACTGTACACTAAAATCAGATACCAAACCAGAAGACATAAAAATAGGAATGAAGGTATATATTGGAAGTATAAATCAAGAAGGGACAATATTAAAACTACCAAACAAATCAAACAAAGTAAGAGTACAAATAGGAATGGCAAAAACAGACTTTCATATAGAAGACATATTCATAAAAAATAATAATTCAGATAACACATCTCAGGTGCAAAGCGAAAAAATGAATAAAAAAGAAATAAATGTAAAAAACAATGTAGCCACAGAAATAAATGTAATAGGACTAACAGTGGATGAAGCAATACCAATAATAGACAAATACCTAGACGAATGTAGTATGACAAGTATGAAAACAACAAGAATAGTACATGGTAAAGGAACAGGAAAACTAAGAAGCGGAATACAAGCATATATAAAAACACATCCACACGTAAAAAGTTTCAGAAACGGAACCTTTGGTGAAGGCGAAATGGGAGTTACAATAGTAGAATTAAAATAGAAACGAAGAAATAATAATGTTTAATAATTTAAGTAAAGAAGAAAAGGATAGTAAATTTTAAGAACTAATTTGTTTCACAGAAAAGATAAAAAATAATGAATTAAAAAAGTTTGTATAAATATTCTAAGAGATTATAAAGATGAGTTATTTACTCATGCAGCAGGTCATGATGGCATAGAAAATATCAAGCACTTCATATTATTGTCACACATATGGACACCATGGAAAAACATATGGCAGAAGCTTATATTGTTAGCTATATTGATTCTATTGATGCTGATATAGAAAATATCATAAGTTATCCAAGAAATAGTATAAATCCTATTATGAGAATATATATGAGAGTGAAAACAATAAGGGATAATTATTGTAAAATTAAAATGGGCATTAACATATAAAATGCTAATGCCCAGTGCTGTCAATAATCTAAATCCATATTTTCAACTTCATGTGTGGATTCTGGAAAATCTCCAGTATCCCTTTCATGTGGAGAAGGCGAAAACGAATTCCATATTACCTCTTTTGGAGGATCAAAGAAAACATATTTGCCTTGTGTTTTTAGATTTGGATCAAAAAATTTTTCCATAGCTTACCTCCTTATAAGTAAGTATTGTTTACATATTCAATTTGAATCCATTAGAATTATAAATAATTTATATAATATGTCAATTTGATTTGAAAATGCACTATCTTTTTGCAAATGTATTTTTAAAGTTCTCAAAAAACTCTACAAACTTAAATTTAACCTCAAATTCGGTTGAACTACCAGAAATTAGCTCATATTCTTCATCAGATAAGCTTTCTTCCAAAGTCTCCTTAGAATCTTCAGGAACAACACCAGAAGAAACATCTACAAAACAAAGAGGAGGAAACATCACACACCACCAGTTTTTACCCTTAGCATCACCAATAGTAACCCTTAAAGCATCATAATAACCAGTAGGCAAAGCTATATCTCCGTAAGCTTTTGTAGGAAAAGTAAAATTTCCAATCTCAACATTAACATCATAATCATAACCATTTTCATAAACAGTATCTTGGGCAATAGACTTAAAATTCTCTAAATTATCAGAAACAATTTCCATAATTTTTTCCTTTGAGGAGATATTAGTATCAACTAAAGAATTCATATAATTCAAAACACTATCCCTAACAATAAGCTTCAAATTTTGATCATCTGAAGAATCACTATTTGCAATAACGTGTAATCTAAAAACAGAAGAAGAAATATTAGAAGAAACAGCAGAAACATAAGAATTAGCACAAACAATTATAAATATAAAAAATAAAAATAAAATAACAAAAGCAGTAAAAATATTTTTTTTCATAAAACATCATTTCCTTTCCTGATATGTAAAAAATTGTATGTAATCATTATTTCCAAAAAAAATAAATAATATACATATCTCTTATCAAATAAAAAAATTAAATAAAAAAATAGGAGAAAATAGAAACTAAAAACAAAAAAACGAGATAAACATACGGAAATGTCGAAAAGAAAATAATAAAAAAGTGAATAAAGGGTTGACTCATCGAAAAAATGGTGGTAAAATTTCCCAGTAAAACATAGGAGGGGGTACAAATGATTTTTAGAAATTATATAAGAAAAACATGTGGATTTTATGTAAGTGAATATCATTTAGCAACAATGTTATTACCACATATAGTAACAAAAATAGAAAAAGGAGTAAAAATTGACACAATATTAAACTACAATATAAAAAAAGAAATAAGAGAATTAGTATCAAAATTACATATAAATGACATAACAAAAGCAAAAGTATTAAATATAAATTGGGAAAACACAGAAGAAGGCGATTTTAGTTATATTAAAGACTATATGGACAAAGTAATAAAAAATGGCAATGATATAGAAATCATAATAAATGGAGCAAAAAAAGAAATAGACAATATAAATAAAAACCTTGAATATTGGTTAGATATGAATATTGACAAAATAGAAGGAATACATATTAATATAATTAATTGCTATGAAGTATCTGAATTCAATAGTAATATAAACTCAATATTAAATGAACATGAGTATATTATTAATACATCAGGTGAATATCCAGTAGAAGCAATGTTTGAAGGACATAGAAAACAAGCAATGTAAAAGCAAACTTCAACATAATTATAAAAGAAAGCAAGATAATTTGTAATAATATGTAATATAATAGAAAATATTGTTGACAAATTTCGAAATTTGGTATACGATGACATAGCAAAAAACTAAAATATTATAACATAATAGGAGGAATGAAAATGAGCGTTAGAAAAGCTGTTATACCAATTGCTGGATTTGCAACTAGATTTTTACCTGCATGTAAATCAGTTCCTAAATGTATGTTAACAATACTTGATAAACCAATAATACAATACATTGTTGATGAAGCAGTTGTTTCAGGAATTGAAGAAATAGTAATGGTAATAGGAAGAAAAAAAGAAGTCGTTCAAGACTATTTTAAAGAAGATGAAGAACTAAAAAAATTTTTAATCGAAAGAAATAAGGAAAAATTTTTACCACTAGTTACAAATATATCACATGGAGCAAAGATACATTTCATAGAACAAGATGGAGGAGCAAAAGGATTAGGTCATGCAATATATCAAGCAAAAGATATAATTGGAAATGAACCATTTGCTATACTATATGGAGACGTTGTATTCCACGGAGAAAAGCCATGTCTAAAAGAAATTATAGAAAAACATGAAGAATGTGGAGGTTCTGTAATAGGAGTAGAAAAAGTAGACTGGAAAGATGTCCCTAGATATGGAAATGTATCAGGAGTACAAATATCAGAAGGCTTCTATAAAGCCGAAAAGCTACAAGAAAAACCACAAATATCAGAAACAAAATCAAATTTAGCAATATCTGATAGACATATTCTAATGCCAGAAATATTTGAATACTTAGCAAAAACGAAACCAGGTCAAGGTGGAGAAATACAAGTAACAGATGCATATAATGCCATGGTAGACACAAAAGAAGGAGTATATGCATATGATTACAAAAGTAAGAGATTTGATTCAGGAGATAAACTAGGATTTGTAATGGCAGCAGTAGATGAAACGCTAAACAGACCAGAACTAAGAGAGCCATTTATAAAATTCCTAAAAGGATTAGATATATAATTATAGGGGCACATAAAAATGTGTCCTAATTTAATAACTAAGTCAAGATAATAAAAATACTTATTTAAAGAAAGCTCACTTCATACACAGAAATTTTAGATTTATTATATGGTGTAATTGAGAAAGAATATAAAAAGAAGAAAATTCATTTTATTCTTTTTATATTCTTACAAACCAAGCATGGAAAATTTGCGAAGCAAATTTTACTGAATCCTGAAATGTATAAATATAGATTAAGAAATTCTAGAATATTTCATTCAAAATTCATTAAAATGCATATTTTTATTATTTTGAATTAATATAAAAGGAGGAAAATATGAATTATAAAGAAAAATATGAAGAATGGTTAAACAACCCCAATCTTGCAGAAGAAGTAAAAGAAGAATTAGAAAGCATAAAGAATAATGAAAAAGAAATAGAAGACAGATTTTACAAAGACTTAGAATTCGGAACAGGAGGACTAAGAGGAGTAATCGGTTATGGAACGAACAGAATGAACAAATACACAGTAGGAAAAGCAACATTAGGACTTGCAGAATACATAATAAAAAACAATGGACAAAACAAAGGAGTAGCAATAGCATATGATTGTAGGCACATGTCAAAAGAATTCAGTGAAGAAGTAGCACTAATATTAAACTCAAAAGGAATAAAAACATATATATTTAAAGAGCTAGCACCAACTCCAGAACTATCATTTGCAGTAAGGGAATTAAAATGTATATCAGGAATAGTAATAACAGCAAGCCATAACCCACCAGAATATAATGGATATAAAGTATTCTGGGAAGACGGAGCACAAATAATATCACCAATAGATGAAGGAATTATAAATGAGGTGAAAAAAATAACAGACTACTCAAAAATAACAATGATGAACAAGCAAGAAGCAATACAAAAAGGACTATATAATACTATAGGAAAAGAAATAGATGACAGATATATAGAAGAAATAAAGAAAAATATATTAAACCTAGAAGCAATAAAAGAGCAAGCAGAAAAATTAAAAATCGTATACACACCATTACATGGAACAGGAGGAAAACTTGTAATAAGAGTATTATCAGAACTAGGATTCAAAAAAGTATACACAGTAGAAGAACAAATGACACCAGATGGGAGTTTTCCAACAGTAGAATATCCAAATCCAGAAGATCCAAAGGCATTTAAACTTGCAATAGAATTAGCAAAAAAAGTAGAAGCAGACATAATACTTGCAAACGATCCAGACTCAGACAGAGAAGGAATGTTTGTAAGAGACAACAATGGAGAATATGCTAGATTTAATGGAAATATGACAAGTTTACTAATAGCAGAATATATATTCTCACAAATGAAAGAAAAAAATATAATGCCAGAAAATGGGGCAATGATAAAAACAATAGTATCATCAAATTTAGCAGAAGCTATTACGAAAGAATACAAGCTAAAACTATTTAAAACTTTAACAGGATTTAAAAATGTAGCTCAAATAATAAGAGAAAATGAAAAGGAAAACAAATATAAAATATTATTTTCATTTGAAGAAAGTTTTGGATGCATTATAGGGACACATGTAAGAGATAAAGATGGGGTAATAGGAGTAATGAGTCTTTGCGAACTAGCAGCCTTTTACAAAAACAAGGGAATAAGCATATATGAGCAAATGCAAAACATTTACAAAAAATATGGTTATTACTTAGAAGACCAATATACAATAACAATAAAAGGTGCAGAAGGAGCAATAAAAATAAAAGAAACAATGGAGAAAATAAGAAGAAACCCACCAAAACAAATAGGAAAGCACAACATAATATCAATATATGACTACGAACAAATGAAATATAGAAATCTAAAAACAGGAGAAGAAAAAACTACGGAATTGCAAAAATCAAATGTTTTATACTATGAATTAGAAAACGAGAACTGGTGTTGTATACGTCCATCAGGAACAGAGCCAAAAATAAAAATGTACTTCGGAGTAAAATCAGATGATTATGAAACCGTGCAAAAAGAATTAGAAGAACTAAAAAATGCAATGATAAAAATAACTACATGCCAATAGATACAGAGAATTTTGGCAATTCGGTCAAATAGAATTCTAGTAAATCATAAAGATTAATACTGTAAGGGCACAGTGCACTGTGCCCTTAATGGAGATTATTATAATTTAAATAAACGCTTGAAAATAAGAAAAAAATATAATATAATAGGCAAGTAAATGTGCTCATAGCTTAGCTGGATAGAGCAGTTGCCTCCTAAGCAACCGATGGCCGTTCGAGTCGGCCTGGGCACACCAAAATGGAGAGTAAAATGGAAGAAAAAGAAAAATTCATGAAAGAAGCAATAAAAGAAGCTAAGAAAGCCTACGGAAAATTAGAAGTACCAATAGGAGCGGTAATAGTAAAGAATGGAAAAATAATAGCAAGAGGACACAATCAAAAAGAGGAAAAAGCAGACACCACAATGCATGCAGAAATAATAGCAATAAAAAAAGCAAGTAAAAAAATAGGAGTATGGAGACTAAATGGATGTGAGATGTATGTAACACTAGAGCCATGTCCAATGTGCGCAGGAGCAATAATAAATGCAAGACTAGATAAAATATACATAGGAACAATGGACGAAAAAAATGGAGCATGTGGATCAGTAACAAATGTATTAGAAGAATACAAGCAAAACTATAACGTACAAAAAGAAGAAGGAATACATCAAAAAGAATGTAAAGAAATGCTAAAAAAATTCTTCAAAGAATTAAGGCAAAAAAAGTAACAAAGGAGAACAAAATATGCAAGACCAAATAATAAAAAAAATAATACATATATTCATCGCAATCTTAATAACAGTTCTAATAGCAACAATAATAGCATTATTAATATTAAAATATAATGTAGAAGGAGAAGACAATTTACCATTTGAACTATCAAAAATAATGGTAATAAGCACAGCAGAAGGAAATGACATAGAAAGTGAGCAAACAGAAAACAAATGGAACCTAAAACTTTCGCAAAACAATGATATATATTTAGAAATCTCAAAAAACAAAAACTATGAAGAAACAGAAATAATAGACAAAATAATAATAGACAACTTACAAATAATAGAAGCACCCAAAATAGGAACAATAAAACTATACAAACCTACAGAAAAAGAAAAAATAACATATGAAAACACAGAAGAAAATGAAATAAAAGAAAAATTAGAATATACAGGAAAAGAAAACACGAGCATAAAAAACTTAGAAATAGCAAATCAAGGAGGATTAATACTATTTAGATATGCACTAGAAGACATCGGAACATACATATCAAACAAAGACGAAATAAAGCAAGATGGAACAATACTAAAAGAGCAAAACATAGAATATAAAGACATACAATGTAAAATATCATTTGATATATCAATAAAATTAAAATCAGACATGATATATACAGGAACAGCAACATTAGACTTGCCATCAGGAAATATAATAGAAGAAGGAACATCTCATTATGAAAAGACCAATTTAAAAGAAATAATTTTTAGAAGAAATTTAAGATAAAAACATTGAAAAAAAAATAAATAAGATGTATAATAATATAAGTTTAAAAATCTGACTCTTGTATGGAGAGTAGATTTCAATAAAAAGCTATGAATCTCGTCAGGTTCGGAAGAAAGCAGCGATAAATAGTGCATTTATGTGAAGTGTACTTTCCCTAGAGGAGTTGGATTTTTTTATATTAAATAAAGGGGGAAAACATGGCGTATACAGCATTATATAGAGCATTTAGACCAAAGACCTTCTCAGAAGTAGTTGGACAAGAACACATAAAAACAACATTAAAAAATCAAATAAAGACAGGACGAGTAGGGCATGCGTATCTCCTAAATGGAACAAGAGGAACAGGTAAAACATCGATAGCAAAAATACTAGCAAGAGCAGTAAACTGTGAAAACCCTAAAGAAGGAGAACCATGTAATGAATGTGAAATCTGTAAAGCAATACTAGACAGTTCCCTAACAGACGTAGTAGAAATGGATGCCGCATCAAACAACAGTGTAGAAGACATAAGAGAAATAAGAAACGAAGTAAACTTTCTTCCAACACGTGCAAAATACAGAATATACATAATAGATGAGGTACACATGTTATCAACAGGAGCATTTAATGCACTATTAAAAACATTAGAAGAACCTCCAGAACATGTAAAATTCATATTAGCAACAACAGAACCACAGAAATTACCAGCGACAATACTTTCAAGGTGCCAAAGATTTGACTTCAAAAAAATATCAAACGAAGACATATCAAAAAGACTAAAACTAGTATGCGAAAAAAGTGAAGTAGAGATTAATGAAGAAGCACTAAGCCTAATAGCTATACTATCAGAAGGAGCAATGAGAGACGCCCTAAGCATTTTAGAAAGATGTATACAAGATGGAGAAAGCAGTATAGATGTAGATAAAATAAAAGATTTAGTAGGAATTCCAAAACTAGCTTATGTAAGCAACACCATAGAAGCAATAATAGACAACAATATAGAAAAAGCAATAGACGAAATAGACAATATTATAAAAGAAGGAAAAGATTTAACAAATTTTTTATGGGAAATGATAAGATACACAAAAGACATATTAGTTGCAAAAATAGGAAAAAAATTAGAAATATATAGCAATGAAGAAATAAGCAAGATAAAAAAGATAGCAGAAAAAACATCAAAAGATAGACTATTAAACATAATATTAAAACTTTCAGAAATGGAAAACAAAGTAAAACAATCAACACAAAAAACAATAATATTCCAAACAGGAATAATAAATCTATGTATAAATGAAGAAACAAAAAGTCTAGAAGAAAGGATAAAGACACTAGAAAGCAAAATGCAAAAAGGAATAACAAACAATACAATGCCAATACAAATTCAAAATAAAGCACCTAGGGAAATAAGTACTACAAAAGAAAATATAAAAACACAAAAAGAAGAAAACAAAGTAATACAAACAAGCAATGAACAAAAAACATTCGAAATTGACAATCAAAATGAAAAAAAACAAACAATAAGCACAGAAAATCTAAAATCACAAGAATTTTGGCCCAATATTCTACAACAATTAAAAAGTAATGGAAAAGTCATGATATATGCAAACTTATTAAACTCAAGAGCAGTAGAATTAAATGACATGACAATAGGAATAGAATTCCAAGGAGGACTAAATGATTTTAGAAAAAGATTATTAGAGCAAAATGAAAACAAAAAAGAAGTTGAAAAGCTAGTATCTATTGCATGTGGAAAAGAAATGCAAATAAGATATATAGACAAACCAGCAAAGACAGTTGAAAATAAAAAGAGCACACAAGCTAAAACAATAAAAGAAAATAAAACAGAAACAGACAAAGAAAGCAACATAAACTCGTTAGATGATTTAGCAAATTTAGGAATAGATATAAATTATATAGACGAATAAAACATAAAAATTCTAAACTTATAAAAAGAAAGGATGATAAAAAATGGCAAAAAGAGGAGGATTTCCAGGAGGAATGAAAGGACTTGGAGGAATGAACATCAATCAACTAATGAAAGAAGCAAAAAAGATGCAAGCAGACGTTGAAAAATCACAAGAAGAACTATCAGTAAAAGAATTCTCAGCAACAGCAGGAGGCGGAGCAGTAGAAGCAACTGTAACAGGAGCAAAAACAATAAAAACAATAAAAATAAAACAAGATGTAGTAGACCCAGAAGATGTAGAAATGTTACAAGACTTAATACTAACATGCATAAATGAAGCACTAAGAAAAGTAGATGAGGCACAGAACGTAGCATTAGGGAAATATAATATACCAGGTTTAATGTAACATAACTTATTATAAAAAGTTGAACAATAATTATTCAACCTTAAAATAGAAAGGTGAAAAAATAAATGTCGTATTACTCGCCATCAATAGAAAAACTAATAGAAAGTTTCGCAAAATTACCAAGTATAGGAAGCAAAACAGCAGCAAGACTAGCATTTCATATGTTAAACGCAAATGAGCAAGAAACGCAAGATTTCATAAATTCAATATTAAACGCAAAGAAAAACCTAAAATACTGTTCGAAATGTTTTAACATAACAGACACAGACCCATGCCCTATATGTGGAAACGAAAAAAGAAATCATTCAAGTATATGTGTAGTAGAAGATGTAAGAGACATAATAGCAATGGAAAGAACACACGAATATAAAGGAGTATATCATGTATTACATGGCTCAATTTCACCAATGAATGGAATTGGACCAGAAGATATAAAAATAAAAGAATTATTAAACAGGCTAGCAGGAGAAGAAAAAATAGAAGAAGTAATAATAGCAACAAACCCAAGAGTAGAAGGGGAAGCAACAGCAATGTATCTATCAAAACTAATTAAGCCATTTGGAATAAAAGTAACAAGAATAGCACATGGAGTTCCAGTTGGAGGAGATATAGAATACGCAGATGAAATAACGTTAACAAAAGCACTTGAAGGGAGAAGAGAAATATGATAAGAAAGGCACTGGTAGCAGTCAGAGCATCAGTAAAATTTATAACTATTTTCATAATAGCAGCAATATTAATAATAGGAATAGTAATATTTTTATACAAGCCAATATATGAAGTGCACTTAAATGGAGAATTTGTAGGTTACAGTGAAGATAAACAAAAGTTACAAGCAAGAATAGATAAATATTTACATGAAGGAGACGGAAATGGAGAAAACGTTGCATTTGCACAGGTAGACAATATGCCGACATATGAATTATGTTTGCTAAAAAAAGACATAGTGCCAAATGACGAAGAAATATACAACAAGGTAAAAGAAACAGGAAAAGTATATTATAAATACTATGCAATAGCAGTAAACAATGAAGAACAACTAAATGTATCAACATTCCAAGAGGCAGAAGCAGCAGTAAATGAATTAAAGCAAAAAAACAGTTCAAATGCAGACAACTTAACAATATTAGAGAAATATGATGTAGAATTAGGAGAATTGAAACAAACAGAAGAAGCAATAGCAGCCTTATATCAACAAAAGAAAGTAACAAGTAAAGTTACAATTTCATCAAAAAATACTAGTAAGCCAACAGCAGGTTCATCAAAAGGACCAAACATAGGAAAGTCCTTCAGATATCCAGTAGCTTCACCTCGTATATCATCAAGATATGGAAGAAGATGGGGGAGACTACATGGAGGAATAGATTTTGCAGTTCCAGTAGGAACAGACATATATGCATCAGCACCAGGAACAGTAACATACTCAGGATGGAATTCAGGAGGATATGGATATTTAGTAATAATATCACATGGAAACGGAGTACAAACATACTATGGACACAATAGTGCATTAAGATGTTCAGTAGGACAAACGGTATCAGCAGGAGATATAATAGCAAAATCAGGAAATACAGGACGTTCAACAGGACCACACTGTCATTTTGAAATAAGAGTAAACGGAGTAACATACAATCCAGAGATATATCTATAAAAATTATGAATAAAATTTTATTATTGATAATATACTAATATTATGCCACAATGTGATAACAAAAAAATAAAAAAAAACAGAACAAATAAAAACCCTCATAGCCGTAACTATGAGGGGATTTTCTCCTTATAGTCGAAAACTCAAAACGGGCGAGAACAAATTAAAGGAAAATCTTTGATCTTTTTTATTTGTTATGTAGTTTATTAATGATATAAATAATTAAAAGTGCTATATCAACTATAACTAATTGAACTTTGCATTGTATTAAAAGAAATTTAGTAGTATAATTGTAATATAAATTATAAAGAAGGGAAATGAAATAGATGAAAAAAGCCCTAATTTTTTATGCATGCTATGGAGGAGGACATATAAGTGCAGCTAATTCTATTAAAGAATGTATAGAAAAATTTTATCCTGACATTGAGCCAATTGCAATAGACTTCATGAATTATTTAAATGTAACCATAGATAAACTAACTACTACAGCTTATGAGGAAATGGCGAAAAAAGCACCTAATCTTTGGGGAACAGTATATATGAAATCAGAAAAGGGTGCATTAGCTCGTTTCAGTATAGACTCAAATAAGCTTTTAGCAATTAAGCTACACTTTTTAATAAAGAAACACAAACCAGACTATATAATTTCCACACATCCATTTTCATCGCAAATGTGTGCATATTTAAAGAAAAAAAAAAAATTACCAAGAATAAAACTTGCCACTATAATGACAGATTTTGCACCACATGATCAATGGCTAGTAGGTTCTGAATATATAAATTATTACTTTGTTGCTCATGAAGCTATGAAAAATACACTTATAAAAAAAGGAATATCTAGCGAAAAAGTATTTGATACAGGTATCCCATTATCTAATCGTTTTTTCTTGGAATATGATAAAGAAGCCTTATTAAAAGAAAATGGTCTATCAAAAGACAAATTTACTATTCTGTTTTTTGCAGGAGGGAGATTCGGATTAGGAAAGAAAAACACATATAAAATTTTAGAAGATATTGCTAGATACATGGATAATGTTCAAGTCATTGCTATATCTGGCAAAAATAAAAAGACGTTTGATGCATTTAGGCATACAGTATCTAAATACTACCGAAAGAACGATATAAAAGTTTTAGAATTCACAGATAAAGTTCCTGAATTAATGCATATATCTAATATTGTAATATCTAAACCAGGAGGACTAACAACATCAGAATGCCTTGTATGTGGATTACCAATGATTGTTATAAATCCTATTCCAGGACAAGAAGAACAAAACGCAGAATTTTTAGAAAAATCAGGATTAGCATATTGGATAAAAGAAGACGATAATCCAGTAGGTGTAATATTTAAGGTCATTAATAATAAAGAAATAATGAATAAACTAAAGAACAATGTAAATAAATATATAAAACATAACTCTACAAGAGAAATATGTAGTATATTATTTGATTAATATTAATTCATACATAATTGTATTGAATATGTTATGAAAATAGATTTAGATAGTATAATGTCTAATCCAGAAAAGAAGTGGAAAAATTAAATGCACTATCTTATGAAGAAAGAGAAAAATACTATGGAGAAATAATAGGAGCATTAAAATCAGAAAAAGATAGATATACTGAAAAAGTAATTAAAAACACATGGAAAGATTAAATACTATTGCAGAAAATCAATATTATAAAATATCAAAATTGATGTAATATGAAGAAATTGCAAGTAATATTGATAGAAAAGTGTCTGATTTAGAAGGAAATGTCCAAACAATAAGTTATATAATTGATGTTTAAGAAAATGTTTATTTTCATGAATCTTACAATAATTTTTGCAAACATATTAAACCTTATATAAAATAAAAAATTCTACAATAATAGAGATGTTAATATGTTAAGTTTTTGTTAAGAAATATAAAAAAGACTAAGTTCACTTCAAAGTGAACCTAGTCTTTTCCTTTTGCTATTTGTCTATGAATATTCGAACGTAAAAAAATGTGTAAAAGTCAGTACTTGCATGATTAATTCCAACTCAAAAATTCAAATTTATATTTAATTATTTCATCCACAATATAAAAGTAAATAATCAATTTTGGAAAATTAATTATATAGAATAAAATCATTCATGCAAACACCAGATTCTCACTAATAAATAAAAAAATGTATAAAATATGAAAAAATAGACAAAATAAAAATAAAAAACAAAAAAAGAGAGGGAAATATGAAAAGGAAAATAATAATTACAACATTCTTATTAATTTTATTAATATTAATAAATGTAAAATTAATAAAAAATTCAAATAGCACATATGGAGCTTCAAAATCAGGGTCAACCTCAGACTTACAATTAATGGCAAGAGCAATAAATGGAGAAGCAAGAGGAGAACCATATGAAGGACAAGTAGCAGTTGGAGCAGTTATTTTAAATAGAGTAAGTAGTTCAAACTTTCCAAACACAATAGCGGGAGTAATATATGAAAAAGGAGCATTTACAGCAGTATCAGATGGGCAAATAAATGTGCCAATAGATGAAAGTTCAACAGTAGTAAAAGCAGCACAAGATGCACTAAATGGATGGGATCCTACACATGGAGCAATATACTATTTTAATCCAAATACAGCAACAAATAGTTGGATATGGTCAAGACAAGAAATCACAACCATAGGAAAACACAAATTTTGCAAATAAGAAGTATACACAATTGCCATTTGTTCAGAAAAATGATTTGTAAACATCAGCAAAATAACGTAAAGAAAATTAAAATATAAAAAATTGGATAAAAATCCAAAAACAGAAAGGAAAAATAAAAAATGAAAAATTGGTTAAAAGAATACGGTGCTACAATTGTAGTATTAGCGATACTAATTGCAGCAGTGGTTTTAGGAGTAATGCTATACAATAATAATGAAAAATACGAATTAGCAATGGAAAACTCATATAATTACTCATTCTACGAATTTATTAACTATATAGACAGTATGGAGACATATTTAGCAAAATCGGCAATATCTACATCTGCTGAACATGGAGCAGAAACATTAACATATGTATGGAGAGAGGCAAACCTAGCAGAAACGTATCTATCACAAATACCTGTTAGCACAGAAGGACTATCAAATGCATCAAAGTTTTTAAACCAAGTAAGCGACTATAGTTATGCATTATCAAGAAAAAATATAAACAATGAAGAATTATCCCAAGAAGAATTAGACAATCTGTCGAAAATGCATGAATATAGTATACAACTTAAAAATGCCGTAAATGAATTATCAGAAGAATTAAACAATGGAACAATAAGTTGGAAAGAATTAACAGGAAAAAAGGGAACAGAATTAGCGCAACAAGTTAGCAACATATCTCAAGACAGCTTTGATACGATAGAAGGAACATTTGACGATTATACAGGATTAATATATGATGGAGCATTTTCAGAGCATATGACAAGTAGAGAAAGAAAGGGATTAACAGGAGATGAAATAGATGAAGAAACAGCAAAAGAAATAGCAAAAAAATTCATAGGAGAAAATAAAATAAAAGAAATAAACTTAAATGGATTCTCAGAAAACGGAAATATACCATCATATGATTTTCATGTTAAAAATAGTACAGAAAACGAGATGGATATATCAGTAGCGAAAAAAGGTGGACATGTAGTATATTTAAATTATAATAGAGAAGTTGAAAACGAGATAATATCAAAAGAAGAAGCAAACGAAAAAGCCTTAAAATTTTTAGAAGAAAGAGGCTATACAAGCATGAAAGAAACATATTATTTAACTACACAAGGAATAGTAACAATAAACTATGCATATCAGCAAAATGAAGTAATATGTTATCCAGATTTAATAAAAATAAAAATAGCATTAGATGACGGGGAAATACTAGGATTTGAATCAACAGGATATCTAAATTGCCATACAACTAGAGACTTAAGTAAAAACACAATAAGCGTTGAAGAAGCAAGAGAGAAGATTAACAAAAACTTAGAAATCACAAGTGAAAGACTAGCGATAATACCAACAGAATATGATACAGAAATATATTGTTGGGAATTTCAAGGAAAAGTAAAAGACAATGAATTTTTAGTATATATAAATGCAGAAACAGGAAAAGAAGAAGACATATTAGTTATTATTAATACACCAAATGGAACATTAACAACATAGTTGGGAAATGAGACAAACTTATACTGTTTTTTATATAGCAGGAAAGTTATGCCAGTGGCATAACTTTCTGTACTAGATAATTATGCGGATTATTAGAATTGCTTTGCGGATTCCACCGCTCAGCAATTTTTAAAATTCGTATTTTTATTTACGTTCCCCAAAATAAAACATAAAAAAATGAATAAAAAGAAAAATAAAAGACATAATAATACTGAGAAGAAAAAAATAAATTATAAAAAAGTAAGATAGTTAAAAAAAAATATAACAATGAAATACAAAAAGAAATTAACATAGAAATGTATCAATATATAATATAAAAGATATGAATAAGAAAAAGTAATTAACAACTATATAATTTAAATATCTTCTCGTTAGGAGAAAAATAATATGTCTAGAAAAGGAATAATGTCAGATAAATTAAAAGAAGAAATAGCAAAAGAATTAGGAGTATATGATGAAGTAAAAAAAGAAGGCGGATGGGGAAATGTATCTTCTAAGACATGTGGAAATATCGTAACAAAAGCTATAGAAATTGCAAACAGAGAGACAAAATAATAGAATAAAAGGTCGGGGCACAAATATGTGTCCCGAATTATATATAAATATTAAATATTAATATTAATACCAAGTTCCTCTATTTTACTTACCAAAATATTAGAACAAGAAACGAACTCTGCAAATTCAGAGAACAGTAAGCAAGCAAAATTAAATACATCTGAGGAAAAAATTTTCTGATTTACAATCATAAAGTACATATCTTTATACATAAAGAAATCGATAAAACCCAATAAATGATTTTGCTTATCAAAACTAGAAAGATAATTGCAGAAGTCGCACATTGTATCGAAACAAGGAAATCCGAAAGACAAGAGGAACTCTATCAGAAACAGAAAAGCTTTTTCCAATCTTAGGCATAAAAACACCATCAGAAGAAAGAAAACCAACAATATATAGTTCTATCAAAAAATAAGAATCATCAACAAAAAAGGTTTCAAAAATAACTTTTTTACTTTTAATAGAAATATCAGAAATCTTATCAATATTATTAAGTATAATAGAAAAAAAATCGAGTTCTTCAATTTTTGATGACAAAAACTGAGATAAGGTAATATTAAATTTATCTAAATCATCCATATGTAAAACAACCTCAAATTTATCTTCACGTAATTTTTTAATCTCCATAAAAAAAGCAGTCCCTTCTAAAATTATGTAAACAATCTATAATATAATTATAATACTTAAAAGAAAAAAAATAAAGGCACAAAATATGGAAAATTCCCCAAACCCTATTGAAAAATTGTAAGTAAGGGGATATAATAATATAGACTAACTGTTAATATAGAAATCCGTAAGAGAAAATGACAAAATGTGGAAAAAGAGAAGAGGTATAAAAATGGCAGCAAAAGAAAAAAATGTATGGATACTCATAATATTCATATTATGTGGAATAGTATTAGGAAGTTTAATTGGAGAACTAGTATCTAAGGTAGATGCACTTTGGTGGTTTGGATATGGAAACACATTTGGATTAACATCACCATTAACATTAGATATGGGAGTAGTAGTATTAACATTTGCACTAAGTTTCAAAATAAACATAGCAAGCATAATAGGACTTGCAATAGCAATATTTTTATACAGAAAATTTTAATACAAACATAATGGGGAAAATTATATTAATGAATTGCATAATCCAGAAGGATAGTTCAAAGTATAAAATATAAAAAAATGGGAGCAATAATAAAAAGAGAGGAAGAACAAAAATGTCTATAAAAATGAAAGAACTCCCTGAATCAGAAAAGCCATATGAAAAACTTGAAATATATGGAGCAAAAAAGTTATCTAATGCGGAATTATTGGCAATAATAATAAAAACAGGTACAAAACAAGACTCAGCATTAACACTAGCACAAAAAGTGCTAGCACTAAATAACAAAAAGAGAAAAAATAACTTAACATGTCTTAGAGACTTAACAACAAAAGAACTAACATCAATAAAAGGAATAGGGAGAGTAAAAGCAATACAGATATTAGCATTAGCAGAGCTAGCAAATAGAATGTTAACACCAATAAAAACAACTGAACAGAAAATAAAAAATACAGAAGATGTTGCAAATCTTTTTATTAGCGAAATGTCAAACGAAAAGAGAGAAATTGCAAAAGTAATTATATTAAACACTAAAAATGTAATATTGAAAATACTAGACTTATCAATAGGTGGAACAGATTATGCAGTATTAGAGCCAAAAATAGTATTAGAAGAAGCAGTAAAGATGCAAGCTGCTAAAATCATATTAGTACATAATCATCCTAGTGGTGATCCAACCCCAAGCGAGCAAGACTTTCAAGCGACAGATAGAATTTTCGAAGCTGCAAGTATAATGGGAATAGATTTATTAGACCATGTAATAATAGGTAAAAATAAATATGAAAGTATAATGTTTCAAAAAAAGAGGAGGAGAAGAGAATATTAATGAAAAATAGAAAAATCGAGTTTTTTAAACTAGGTTCAAAAGATATGGGAATAGACTTAGGAACAGCCAATATTCTAGTAACAGTAAAAGGTAAAGGAATAGTACTTAATGAGCCATCAGTTGTAGCAATAAACTCAAAGACAGAAGAAATACTAGCAACTGGTGCAGAAGCAAAAGAAATGTTAGGAAGAACTCCAGATGAAATAAAGGCTGTGAGACCACTTAAAGATGGAGTAATTGCTGACTTTAAAGCAACACAACTATTACTAAAAAATTTAATAGTAAAAGTATCTAGTAAATATAATGCAGGAAGACCAAAAGTAGTAGTTGGAGTTCCATCAGGGATTACGGAAGTAGAGGAAAGAGCAGTAGAAGAAGCAGTAATGCATGCAGGAGCAAAAGAAGTATATCTAATAGAAGAACCAATGGCAGCAGCAATAGGAGCAGGAATAGATGTAGCAGCACCTAGTGGAAGTATTGTTGTAGACATTGGAGGAGGAACTACAGAAGTTGCAGTCATATCATTAGGAGGAATAGTAAACAGTGCATCATTAAGAATAGCTGGAGACGAATTAAATAATGACATTATAGATTATGTAAAAAAGACATATAATATTTTAATTGGAGAAACAACAGCAGAACAAATAAAAAAAGAAATTGGATGTGCATTACCACTAATGACCGAAAAAACAATTGAAGTAATAGGTAGAAATCTAGGAACAGGACTACCAGGAAACTGTGTATTAACATCATCACAAGTACAAATAGCAATGAAAGCATCAATAGATGAAATTGTAGAAATAATAAAAGCATCACTAGAAAAGACACCACCAGAATTAGCATCTGATATCATGGAAAAAGGAATAGTACTTGCTGGAGGTGGAGCACTAATAGAAAATTTGGACAAACTAGTAGCAATGAAAACAGGAATGCCAGCACTTGTTGCGGAAAATCCATTAGAATGTGTAGTAAAAGGAACGGGAAAAACAATAGAAGACATAGACCAATTAAGAACAGTACTAATAAATGCAAGAAAGAATAAATAGACCATATATTATAAATAATAATAATACTTAAAAAGTAAAATAAAAAAACAAGAAAAGTAAAGCAATCTAATATAAATACAACAATCTTAAAAAAGGTAGAAAGAAAAAAATTAGAAATCAAAAACATTAAACATAAATAAAATTATGCAAACAAAACAACAAACATAATAATTAAAATGTAAACAAAGAAAGGATAAAAATATGTATAACAATAAAAAAGGTGGAACAATAGGAATAATTATAACAGTAGTAATATTAATATTGTTAGTTATCTTATCAAACTCTAAATTAAGCGATATATCTTATTTAGGAAATGCTGTAAACACTATTGTTATGCCAATACAAAATGGATACACATATTTAAAAAACAAGATATCTGGAAATACAAGCTTTTTCACTAATATAGAAAAACTAAGTACAGAAAATGAAGATCTAAAGAAACAGAATAGTGAACTAGAACAAAAATTAAGAGAATTAGAAGTAATAAAAGCAGAAAACATTACACTAAGGGAATACTTAAACCTTACGGAAAAATACACATCATATACAACAACGCCTGCATATATAATAAACAAAGACACCAGTAATTATAGTAGTACATTTGTAATAAATATAGGAGCAAACGATGGAATAAAAGAAAATATGGCAGTAATAGCAGACAAAGGATTAGTAGGGCATGTAGTATCAGTTACAAGTAATACAGCAAAAGTACAAACTATAATAGATCCATCAAGTGCAGTAAGTGTAATATTTAAATCAACAGGAGACAACGCAATCTGTAAAGGAGCTGTATCAACAAACACACTAAAAGCTACATATATATCTACAAATGCAGAGATACTAGAGAATGACACAATAGAAACATCAGGAATGGGAGGAATATATCCAAAGGGAATTATGATAGGTACAGTAAGTAAAGTAGAAAATACAAAAAATGTAATAGACAAATATGCAATCATAAAACCAGCAGTAGACTTCAACAAACTAGAAACAGTATTAGTAATAATAAAATAAACATAGGGAATACATACAAGTTATTCATATAAACTAGCAAATATTTAATTATGGTAATAGGGCACATTGATGTGCCCATTAAAAGTGATAAACAAGGGGGGAAATATGGAAAAAAGAAAAACGTTAATAGTAATATCACTAATATTAATATTCTTCATTATATATTTTCTTCAATCAAACTTTTTCAATTGGTTCACAATAGCAGGAATAAAACCAAACATATTTATAATATTAGCATTATTCTTAGGATTATTTTTAGGAAGAAAATATGGACTATGTTTTGGGATATTATATGGATTTTTTTTAGACTCATTAATCGGAAGAAATATAGGAACATCATCACTAATGCTAGGGATAATTGGACTAATTGGGGGATACATAGACAAAAATTTTTCGAAAGATAACAGATTAATGATAATGATAATAGTCTCAATAGCGACTGTAATTTATGAAATAGGATTATATGTAATACAGAGTATGATATTAACATATCAAATAGAGCAAATTGGTAGTCTAATAAAAACATTATCAATAGAAGTTATATATAATATAATAATAACAATAATCATATACCCATTAATAAAAAAAGGAGGATACTATGTAGAAGGAGTATTCAAAGAAAACAACATTCTAACAAGGTATTTCTAATTAGAAAAAATAGTTTTACACATTATGAAAACCGATTTTGTTTAAAAATATATAAAAAGGAGGTTATAAATGAACATATATAAGAAGCAACCAAATACACGAATAAGACTTAACTTATTAACAGTTATTATATACATAATTGGTATAATATTATTACTGCAACTATTTAACCTCCAGATAATAAATGGGGCAACATATAGAGAAGAATCAAATACACGATTAACAAGAGAAAGTACGCTATATGCGGCAAGAGGAAATATCACAGACAGTAGTGGAAACTTATTAGCCACAGTACAATCAGGATATAGTGCTGAACTATATAAAACCAAATCAGACAATGAGACACTAAATAAAACGATACTCAACATAATAAATGTATTAGAACAAAATCAGGAAGCATACATAGACACATTACCAATAAAAATAAATCCATATGAATTCACAATAACAGACGAAGGAAAGCTAAAACAATGGAAAAAGAAATATAAACTAGAAGACAATTCAACAGCCGAAGACGCATTTAAATACTTTAAAAAAAGATATGAAATAAACACAGAAAACTTAGCAGATGCAAGAAAAATAATGGGATTAAGATACAGAATAACAACAGAAGGATATAGCTCAACAAGGTCAATATCAATAGCAGATAACTTAAGTCAAAAAAGTGTAAGCACATTCTCAGAAAAAAATGACTTATTTGGAGGTTTAACAATAGTAACAAAAGCGAGTAGAACATATCCGAATGGAAAACTAGCATCACATATATTAGGATATGTAGGAAAAATAAATGGTGATGAATATAGTGAAAAGAAATCAGAAGGTTATTTAATAAATGACTATATGGGAAGAACAGGAGTTGAAGATCTTTTTGAAAAATATCTAAAGGGGACAAATGGAACTAGACAACTAGGAATGTCAGTAGATGGAACAGTTACAGAAGAATACACAGAAAAAGAAGCAATACAAGGATCAACATTAGTGTTAACAATAGACGCAAACCTTCAAGCCGTAACAGAAAAAGCTCTACAAGATACAATAGAAGGTATACAAAATGGAGCATATGGAAAAAAATATCCAGCGACAGCAGGAGCAATAGTCGTAATGAATGTAAAAAACGGAGAAGTACTAGCGATGGCAAGTAATCCAGACTATGAGCCACAACTATTCGTAAATGGTATAAAAAAAGAGAAATACGATGAATATAAAGAAATAGACGCCTTATATAATAGAGCAATAAGTGGAGGATATGCACCAGGATCAACCTTTAAAATGCTAACAGCGATAACTGCACTACAAGAAGGAAAGGTAGGAATAAAAGAAAGAATAAACGACTCAGGACCATATCCATTAGGGCACCATCCAGCATGCTGGTTATATAATCAATCCAGAAGGACACATGGACCACTAAATGTAACAGATGCAATAAAACACTCATGTAATTATTTCTTCTATGAAAGTGGATATAGAGCAGGGATAGAGCAAATAAATAGATATGCAAAATATTTTGGATTAGGAGTAAAAACAGGGATAGAACTAACAAATGAATATGTAGGAATTATAGCAAATCCAGAGGACTTATTAAAGGCAGAAGGAGAGATATGGTCTGTAGGACATACATTAAGTGCATCAATAGGTCAAGGACGCCATAGCTTTACACCAATACAAATGGCAAAATATATAAGTACATTAATAAATAAAGGAGATAGAATAAATCCGACAATAATAAAAACAATTAGAACAGCAAATGGAGAAGAAATATCGAAAGCAGAAATACAAGCACATACAAAACGAATATTAGGAGAAACAAATGATGATTCAGAAAACTTAGAAATTTCTCAAGAATATATAAATGTAATATTAGAAGGAATGAAAGATGTTACAAGTGAAAATGGAGGAACAGCATACTCAGTATTCAAAAATTTCAACTTTCAAATAGGTGGAAAAACAGGATCAGCGCAGACAAAAAAGAACAATGTAGAAACAACAAATGCATGCTTTGTAGGATTTGCACCATATAATGAACCAGAAATAGCAATAGTAGTAGTAATAGAAGGTGGAGGAACAGGAAAATATGCAGCATATGCAGCAAGAGATGTAATAGCACAATACTTTGGAATGAATGAAGAAGACATTGTAGAAGATGTAACAGCAAGACCATATACAGAGCAACAGACATAAAAATATATTAAATGATATAGATAAAAAACAAAGAAATAAAACTATAGGGGCACATTATGTGCCCAAAAGAAGCAAAAAGGAGAGATTAAATTGAAAAAGAAAGAAATACAACCAGAGGTAGAACTAGGACTACACATAATAGAAAAAACATTTTCACAAAAAATAGAAGAAACAAAAGCAAAGATATGTGATGGAGCACTAAGATCAGGAAACAAAGTAGAATATGAGGGAACAGTAATAGTATTAGGAGACTTAAATGCAGGAGCAGAAGTAATATCAGGAGAAAATATAATAGTATTAGGAACAATAAGGGGACTTGCACATGCAGGAGCAACAGGAAACAGAGAAGCAATAATAGTAGCAAATGAGATAGATGCACCACAAATAAGAATTGCAGACATAGTAAAAGAAATAGACAAAACACAAAAAGAGGAAGGAGAAGAAAAAACAAAAAAGAAAAGAGCATATATAAAAAAAAGTAAGATGATATTAGAATAAAAAAACATAGGTTGTAAACAAAAAATGCAACCTGTGTTTTTTTTATAATATTACAGATAAATCTATTACGGAAGGTGAACTTTTAGAGTAAAAAGTTACAAAAATCGAATAAATATTACAAAAATATCATAAAAATGTAATAAACAAAAAAAATGACTAAAAATTTATAAATCCGTATAATATATAAGAAATTACTAGAAATAACTACCATTGACTCTTGCAATTTTTTATTTATAATTAAAAGTAAGATTCAGGAATATAAATTATGCTATGAATCTAAAACTAATAAAAAAGGAGAAGTCCTAAATTGAAAAAAATAATTAATAAAGAAAATGTATTGGGAAAATTAGTAATTACAATATGGATTATTTTATTAATGCTTAGTGCATTAGGAGTAATTACTCAAGCAGCTTCTACTGAAGTAATAGTACCAGAAGAAAATCAATATTTTGAACTTAAAGCCACAAAAATAAAAAATGTAAATGGTCGGAAGGCAAGTGATAATGGAGCTTTGGGGATACAATATTGAGTTTAAGCGGATTAGAAGTAAGATTTGAATATGATGACACAAAATTACAACCTTCAAATATATCCACAAATAATATAGTAAATGATGTAACAAATATAAAAAATTACTTCAAATTTGAAAGTGAATTTGCAGGAACATCAGAAAGACCAATATTAGAAATTGATAGTGATGTAAATGAAGCTGGGCATGGAAATAATATTGTAAGAGCACAAATGTCATTATTTCCACCACTATCTACAATGCCTGTAAGTGAACATATTATAGAAAAAGATGGAAGTAAAATAATATCAACAGGAGATGCAGTTAAATTTGGAGAAATGAGTTTTAGAATGATAACAGACGATAGATTTGATATTAATGGATTCAAATTAAAAGCAAGTAATAAATATTCTCCAGCAACAGGAATAAAAGTAAATTTAGACGTTTTACACTGTTTTGAAAAATCAGATCCAGAAACAGGAGTATTCAGATTTACAGATGAAACAGCTTCTAAAGATGCAGACTTAGCAAACATAGTAGTAAGTAGTGGAAAAGTAAATGAAGAAAATCCAGATGAATCTAACTACAAAGAATATAATTTAGACCCAATATTTGATAAAGAAGTAAATAATTATACATTAACCTTATTAGAATACTTAGACACAATAGATATAACAGCAACACAAAGTGATGAAAATGCAAGTATGAAAATAAAAGTACCAAAACGTGACTCTGAAGGTAAGCTAGTTTATGAAATTGATGGAACAACAATTATATATGAAGAAAAAAACCTAAATGATGAAGTTCCAATGGAGATAACACTAAATAAATTGGGAGAACCAGACACAGAAATAACAATTGACATAACAGCAGAAGATGGAGCAACACAAAACACGTATAAAGTTGTTATAAAAAGACCATATGGAACAATAAAAGGAAATGTGAAAACAAAAGCATCAGTACATCAAGCGGACATAAGGGTATATAGCACAAATGATGTCTCTTCAAAAATTGATTGGTCAACAATAGTATCAGGAGTAAGCGATACAGTACATAGTACATTATTAACATTAAATTCACAAGATTATAAAACACAAGATGACGGAACTTATGAAATATATGTAATTCCTGGAACATATGACATATTAATGGACAAAAAAGGATATTTAGATTTAATATATCTATCAAAAGAAGTACAAGAAGGTGAAACATTAAATCTAGGAGAAGACACATTAATAGCGGGAGACGTAAACAAAGATGGAACAATAGAACTATCAGATTATACAAGTTTCCTTAGCAAATACTTATTAAATTCATCAGATTCAAATTATATGATAGATTATGATTTTAATTTAGATGGAGATATAGAATTGTCAGATTTAACAATTCTTTTAGAAGGATATCTAAAAAATAGATTAATAAAATAAGAGGAGAGAAAAGATGGGAAGTCAAATAAGTGAGAAATTTACCAAAAATCGAATATGTGCATTATTAACATTATTAATAATGATAGCAAATTTGTTTTCACCATATAGTGTATTAGTAAATAATACTTATGCAACAGTACCGCCAAGTGGGGAACCATATTTTAAATTAAGAATGGCAACAATTGATTCAAGTGGAGACTATTCTAGCTGGTCAGATGATACATTATATTACTATTATGACTATGATGAAAAAACAGATACTCCAGAAACATATACTGGAGATAGAATAATTAAATTCTATTTAACCTTACAAGGTTCATCTTACATATCAGGAGGAGCAATTAGCTTAAAATATGACACAAATAAATTAATACCAGCAGAAGAAGGTCAAATGAAAGTAGGAAAATATTTTGTACCATTTGTACAACAAGCAACAAGTTTTCAGAATCCAGATGTAACAACATCATTTGGTGAGCAAAAATGGCCATATCCAGCAATATCAACACTAGATACATCAGCAGGAACAATAAGATTAGATGGTGGAAATACAACATTTATGAATAATGGAGATTTAATTTGTACATTTATGTTCTATATTAAAGAAGGTGTAGCATTATCAGATTTAAATGAGAATGTAATAACACTAACACCAGGAGCATCATTACAATCAGGATTAAAGATAAATTACAAACCAAGTGGAGATTGGCAAGGAGAAGAACAATCAGTATTTGGAAATGATCATTTTGTATATGAAGGATTTGCAGCACCCGAAAAAACAATAACATCAATAACACTTGATACAAACATGGACAAAACAAAATATTATGTAGGAGAAGATCTTGACTTTACAGGAGCAAGCATAACAATAACATATGATAATGGAGACACAGAAACAATAACAGATATAAGCAAAGCAGTTGAAGATGGATTAATAACAATAGATGAAACTAAAGCATCAGCAAATAAAAAAGTAGTAATAACAGCGGGAGAAGAGACATGTGATATTTCTTATAACATAGTTACAGGAATTTCAGTATCTCAAAATCCAACAAAAACAGAATATGAACATGGAGACACAATAGACTTAACAGGAGGAAAAGTTACAGTAACATATGATAATGGAGACACAGAAGAAATAGACATGACATCATCATTATTAACATCTACACCAACAATAGCAGATGTGAATAATGGAGTTATAAATCTTTGCTATAAAGATGGAGTAACAACAACAACAGTACCATTAACAGTAACAGACCCAGTAGTAAGTATAACAATCACCAATAATCCTAACATCGTAGAATATGATGATACTAATCCAATTGATTTCACAGGAGGAACAATAAAAGCAACAAAGAAAAGCGGAGCAGAAATAACAGGAATATCAATGACAGACAGTGCAGTAACAAAATCAGCAACAAATGCTGATATAAATTCTTGCACAGACAAAACAATAAATGATATTACAGGATTACCAGTAGGAAAACAAGCCATAACAGTAACATATGAAGGAAAATCAGATACATTTGATATACTTGTAAATGATACAATTTCAACAATAGCAGTAAAAAATCAACCAACATCAAAAAACAAATATGGAACAGCAGGAAATAATTTAAACTTAACAGGAGCAACATTAGAAATAACAACAGTATCAGGACATACACTAACAACACCAATAAATGTAGGTATGTTAGATTTAAGTAGTTATGACCCTAATACATTATCTATGCAAAACATAACAGTAAACTATGCAGGAAAAACAACAACATCAGGAAATGGAATAGATATAACATTAAAAGATTATATCACAGGAATAACAGTAACAGCACCAAATGATTTAACAACAAATTATAATGAAGAATTAGACTTAAGTAATGTAACATATGTAAAAAATTATGCAAGTGGAGCTACAAGCAGTGCAAACCAAGTTACCAGTGATATGACATCTGGATACAGCAAAAAACCTAATGCAAATGAATTTGATTCAAATCATGAATGTGCACAAACAATAACAGTAACATTAAATACACCAGACGATGCAGATATAGATGAAATACCAGTAGATGATAATTTCAGTGTAACAGTTAAAGACAAAGTTAATGGAATCACAATATATCAAAGACCAAATAACACAACATATAATTATGGAGACTCCACATTTAATGCAGCAGGAGGAAGAATAAAACGTTCATATGAAAGTGGAGCAGTAGACACTGGTAATGGTGTATCTATGATTGATCCAAATGTAAGCATAACTGAAATGGACGGAAGTACTATTAATATGAGTCCAGCAGCATCTGAATTTAAAAATGGAAAAGTAATCAAAACATTAAAAGTCACATATACAGACGATAATGGAGCAACATATTCTGCAGACTTAAACAACATCATAATAAAAGACATATTCAAATCAATGGAAATAAAACAACAACCAGAAAAAACATTTAATCATGGAGTTACATTTGATGTAGGAAGTGGAACACTAGAATTAACATATGAATCTGGTTCAAAAAAAGAAATAGACTTAGATGATGGAACAACAATAACAGAAACAGCTACAGGAACAACAGTAGATATGAGTCCAACATCATATACATCAGATAATAAAATAACAAAAAATATCACAGTATCATATTCAGAAGGAACTGTAACAGATACAGTAAATTATGACATAACAATAATAAATGATATAAAATCAATAACAGTACATAGTACAAATCACAAAACAGAATACAATGTAAATGATGAATTAGACAAAACAAATTTAGAAATCTTAGTAACAAGAGCAACAGGAACACCAGAAGTAATATCAGACACAAGTAAATTTACAGTAACAGACTTTAGTTCAGCCACAGAAAATACAAGCTTACCACTAACAGTAAGCTATGAAGAAAACGGAATAACAAAAACAACAACATATAATGTAACAGTAAAAGACAGTGTAACAAGTATAACAGTGCAAAACCCTCCAACAGTACTAAAATATGGAGAAGACTTAGACTTAACTAATACAACAATAAGCATAACAGGAGGAAGCAACAATGGTAAAACAATACCAGTAACAGAAAGCATGATAAGCTATGACAAAACAGCTATAGGAACAGTAACAGTAACAGTAAAATATGGAAAAGATGCAGATGGAAATGATGTAACAGATACATTTGATATAACAGTAAAAGACTATGTAACAGGAATAACAATAAATAAAACGGAAATAGAAGGAACAAAAGGAAAAACACTAAATGATTTAATAAGTGATAATAGTCTAAACTATACTGTAACATATGCAAAAGCAGGACAACAACCCCCAGTAGACCTAGAAGAAGCAATGGTAGCAGTATATAATCCAGAAGCTACAACAGATCAACAATTAACAGTAACATATATAGATAACGATTCAGGCAGTTTCACAAACGGAGATAGATTTACAGCACCATTAAAAGTAAAATTCAAAAACACAGTAACAGAAATAACAATAACAGCACCAACAAAAACAACATATAATCATGGAGAAAGCTTAGTATTAACAGGAGGAATAATAAATTTAACATATGCAGATGGAACACTAGAGACAGAACCAATAACATCAGCAACAATAAAAGAAACAGATGGAAGCGAAGTAAACATGAGCCCAGCAACATATGATGCTACAAACAAAGTAAGTAAAACATTAGTAATTACTTATACAAAAGATGGAAAAACAGAAACAGTAAATTATCCAATAGAGATAATAAATGATATAAAATCAATAACAGTACACAGTACAAATCACAAAACAGAATACAATGTAAATGATGAACTAGACAAAACAAATTTAGAAATCCTAGTAACAAGAGCAACAGGAACACCAGAAGTAATATCAGACACAAGTAAATTTACAGTAACAGACTTTAGTTCAGCCACAGAAAATACAAGCTTACCACTAACAGTAAGCTATGAAGAAAACGGAATAACAAAAACAACAACATATAATGTAACAGTAAAAGACAGTGTAACAAGTATAACAGTGCAAAACCCTCCAACAGTACTAAAATATGGAGAAGACTTAGACTTAACTAATACAACAATAAGCATAACAGGAGGAAGCAACAATGGTAAAACAATACCAGTAACAGAAAGCATGATAAGCTATGACAAAACAGCTATAGGAACAGTAACAGTAACAGTAAAATATGGAAAAGATGCAGATGGAAATGATGTAACAGATACATTTGATATAACAGTAAAAGACTATGTAACAGGAATAACAATAAATCCAGCAACAGTAACAGGAACATATAATGACACATTAGCAGACATAATATCAGACAATACAATAAAATATACAGTAACATATGCAAAAGCAGGACAACAACTACCAGTAGACTTAAGTGATGCAATGGTAGCTGGATATAATGCAACAAGTACAACAAAACAAAACTTAACAGTAACATACACAGACACAAACCCAGAAATATATGCAGGAGCAAACAGTGCACAAGCTACATTAAACATAACATTATCAGATAAAATAACAGGAGTAACAGTAACAGGAACAGCAGAGAACACAACATATAACCATGGAGAAGTATTAGACTTTACAGGAATAAGTATTTATGAACAACATGCAAGTGATGCACAAGATTCAAAAGGAACTCCAGTTTCAATAGAAAATGCAACAATAACAGACATCACAGATGGAGAAACAGGGGCACCAATTGCAACAACAAACCTACCAGCAAATGTATTTACTACAAACAATACACAAACAAGAAAAATAAGAGTACAATATACATCAAATGGATATGAGGGACATATAGATTTTGATATAACAGTAAAAAATATATTAGATCGCATAGAAATAGCTACATCCCCAAAAACAAGCTATGAAAAAGGTGATTCAATAGAAAATGCAGGAGGAACAATCAAAATTTATAGAAAAGCAGACAAAACAAACTCTACAGAAATAATAAATATAACAGATGATATGATAACAGGATTAGATACATCAGTAGTAGGGCAAAATTTAGAAGCAACAGTAACATATGAAGAAGAAGATGCACATGGAAAGAAAATAATAAAAGACGATACATATCAATATAATGTAATAGAAACAGTACAATCAATAACATTAAATCCAGGACCAGACAAAACAACATATAAATATGGAGAAAGCATAAACTTAACAGGAGCATACTTAGATATAGTAAAAGGCAATGGAGTAACAGACCGTATAGCTGTAACAGAGAATATGATAAGTGGTTTCAATAGTACCCCAAATGCAAGCGACTTACCTGATACTCAAACAATTACAGTAACATATGGTAAACATGTAGACGGAACACCAGCAACAGTAACATTTACAGTAACAGTAGAAGATGAAGTAACAGGAATAAAATTAACACCTCCAGACAAAACAACATATAAATATGGAGAAGAATTAGACTTAAGCACAGGATTTGTACAAAAAGTAATGGCAAGTGGAGCTCAAACACCAAAAGTACCACTTACAGATAACTCAGTAAAAGTAACAGGATTTGACCCTAAAAAGATAGGTTCACAAACTATAACAGTAAAATACGAAGGCGAAACAAAAACATTCCCAGTAGTAGTTGAAGAAAATGCAATATCAATAAAAATAGTAGAATACCCAAAACAAAACTATGAATATGGAGAACAACTAGACATAACAGGAGGAAAAATAGAAGTAACAAGAGAAAACGGAGACAAAGAAATAATACCAATGACAAAAGATATGGTAACAGGATTTAATCCTAACCAAGCAGGACAACAAAAATTAACAGTAACATATGGAGGACAAAAAGACTTTTATAACATAGAGGTAACAGATGATATAGCAGGAATAAAAATTACACCACCTAAAAAATTAGTATACAATATAGGAGAAAAAATAGACTTAACAGGTGGAAAAGTAACAGAGATAACAGCAAGTGGAAATACTAAAACCCCAGTAGATATGACACTTGATATGATATCAGGATTTAATACAAGCTCAGAAGGAGCAAAGACAATAACAGTAACATACAAAGGAAAGAAAGCAACATTTAACATTACAGTAGTAGACCCATTAAGTGATGTACAAATAGTTACATTGCCAGACAAATTAACCTATAAATATGGTGAAAAATTAGACATAACAGGTGGAACAATACAAACAATAACAGCAAGTGGAGAAAAGCAAACTATAAAAATGACACCTGAAATGATAACAGGATACAACCCTAACAAACTTGGACAACAAACATTAAAAGTAACATACGAAGGAATTACAAAAGAATTCATAGTAACAGTAGAAGACTATATAACAAAACTAGTAGTAAAAGCACCAGACAAGAAAGAATATGAATATGGAGAAGACCTAAACTTAACAGGAGGAAAAGTATCAATAATAATGGCAAGTGGTGCAGTAGAGGAAAATGTAGAAATGACAGCCTCTATGATATCAGGATATAATAAGACAAAAGAAGGAACACAAACTATCAATGTAGAATATAAAGGATTACAAGGAACATTCCAAGTAAAAGTTATTGACAAAATAAAAGGGATAGCAATAAACACATTACCAAACAAAACAGACTATAAAAACGGAGAAAACTTAAGTTTAACAGGAGGAACAATAACAGTAATTAAATCAAGTGGAACTCAAATAATACCAATAACAAAAGACATGGTAACAGGATATGACAGTAAAAAAGCAGGACAACAAGTAATAACAGTAAGCTATGGAGGGTTCACAACAGAATTTGTAGTAAAAGTAGCAAAGAAAACAAGTACAACCCCAAGTACTAAGCCAAGTAAACCAAGCACAAAACCAATTATAAAACCAGCACCAACACCTGTAGAACCACCAATAGAAGAACCACCAATGATAGAAGAACCAATAATAGAAGAACCAATAATTCAAGAGCCAATAACCCCAATTGAGCAACCAATTATTGAAAATCCAAAAGTAGAAGAACCAATAATAGAAAAACCTACACAAGTATTAGGTGTAAAAGACGAACAAAACAATAATAATGGAAAGATTTTAGCAGGATGTATAGGAGCCATAGGACTACTATTCCTATTAATACTAATAATATTTAGACGTAATGTAAAAATATATGTATATGAAGATGGAGAATTTGTATTAGGCGGAAAGGACAAAATAACTAAGAAAAATCCAAGAATAGACATAGATAAATTCTTAGATAAAGTAACATATCCAAATCAAGTCAAGATACTATTAAATGATACGATAAGTGAGAAACTAGATGGAAAAGAAATAGAAATAAACCATAGAGGAAAGACGATTAAACACACAATAAAATACAATTATGAAGAATACGAAATTATATTAAAATAAAAAGAACAGAAGATAAACAAGAATTAATATAAAATGCAAAAAATATTAAGCAACAAAAAAATGGTATCAGTGTGCATGCAAAATCTCTTAAAACCGAATTCTATGCACACGGAATAAGGGAAAAAGAGATTTTGTAGATACCATAAAATAGTAGACAATATGAATTAATATATTATAAAATTGACATTAAAAAAATAGATAAAAATGCAAAGGACATTTTATTTACACAATTCCAAAAAATTATCTAAAAAAAGAAAATGGTGATTCATCCACACTTCAAAAAACATAATACTACTTAAAAAAAAGGCCCTTTTTAGGGTTATTTGTCATGTAATTTTGTAAAAAAGCTATTTACAATTATGAAAATAGATGATAATATAAATAAAAAACAAACATAAGAAAAGAGGAAAAATTAATGAATAAAAAAATCCAAGAGTTTATAAAAAAATATTTCTCTATATATAACCTAGTAATTGTAGGATTAATAATTATAATAATTGTATCGTTAATTATTATAATAAAACCACAAGAGGGAAAAAGAAAGCAGAAAACAGTAGATGGAGTAAAAGTAGTAACATCAAAAATCAAAGAAGATGAAAAAATAACAGAAAAAGAAGCAAGAAAACTAACAGTAAAGCAATTCAAAAGAATAGGAGAAAATATAAACGAAGGTGATTTGCAAGTGACATTAATACAAAGAAGTGGAGAAGAATATTATTATATAGTATCACCTAAAAATACAATAGAAATCAGAATTATAGGTGGAGAAGTAACAAGAATAAATAGTGTAATAGTAGAATAAAAAACGAAAAATTAAAAATATAATAAAATGGAGGTATAATATATGGTATTATTATTAAAAAATGGAACAGTACTAGACTATGCAAGTAAGACAAAAGAAAAAAAAGACATAATAATTGAAGACGAAAGAATTATAAAAATAGGAAAAGGAATAGAAGAAAAAGCAGATAAAATTATAGACTGTACAGGGCTATATATTATGCCAGGAATGATAGATATGCACTGCCACTTAAGAGAGCCAGGATTTGAACACAAAGAAACTATAGAAACAGGAGCTAAAAGTGCAGTAAAAGGAGGATTCACAACAATATGTCCAATGCCAAACACAAAACCAACACCAGACAATGCAGAAACAGTAAAATATATACTAGACAAAGCAAAAAAAGCAAACCTTTGTAATGTATTACCATTCTCAAGTATAACAAAAGGAGAAAAAGGGGAAGAACTAGTAAATTTTAAAGAAATGTTAGAAGCGGGATGTATAGCATTCTCAGATGATGGATGCCCAGTATCAAACGCAAAAACAATAAGACAAGCAATGTTAGAAATAAACAAACTAGGAAGCTTCACATCAGAACACTGTGAAGAAAAAACAGTATCAGCAGGAGCAATAAATGCAGGAAAAACAGCAGAGAAATTGGGAGTAGAAGGAGTATTACCAGAAGCCGAGGAAATAATGGCAGCAAGAGATATAGTAATAGCAGAGACCAACAAAATACATGCCCACATATGTCATATAAGCACAGAAACCTCTGTAAACATGATACGAGATGCAAAAAAAAGAGGAGTAAACGTAACATGTGAGACATGCCCACATTATTATAGTTTTACAGAAGAGGAAGTATTAACATCAGGAGTAAACGCCAAAATGAATCCACCATTAAGACAAGAAAAAGACAAACAAGCAATAATAAAAGGATTAAAAGATGGAACAATAGATGCAATAATAACAGATCATGCGCCACATGCAGAAGAAGAAAAGGAAAAAGGACTAAAAAGTGCACCAAATGGGATAATAGGATTTGAAACAGCACTAGCAGCAACAATTACAAACGTAATTGAACCAGGTTATATAGACTATTTAGACATGGTTAGACTAATGTCATATAGACCAGCAGAACTTTTAGGAATAAAAAACAAAGGTCAAATAAAAGAAGGATATATAGCAGACATAACAATATTTAATCCTGAAAAAGAATATATTTACACAAAAGAAATGATAGTATCAAAATCAAAAAACACACCATGGATAGGAAAAAAATTAAAAGGAGAAATTGAATACACAATAGTAGCAGGAAATATAGTATATGAAAATAAATAAAAAATAACAGGATATAAAGCTTGCGATTTTTATAAGGGGTACGATCACTGTGCCCCTTAAAACGATATCAAATAATAATATAGACGTGAACAAAAATATACGCTTCACAAAAAAAGGAGAACATATGGAACAGAAAGAGTTTAAATCAGGGTTTGTATCAATAATAGGAAGAACAAATGTAGGTAAATCAACACTAATCAACTCATTAGTAGGAGAAAAAATAGCAATAATGACAAAAAAACCACAAACAACAAGAACAGCAATAAAAGCAATAATAAACAGACCAAACTCTCAGATAATAATAATAGACACCCCAGGGGTACATAAACCTAAAACAAAATTAGGGGAAATAATGAATGATACAGCATTCGAGATGGTAAAAGAAGTTGATATCATGCTATTCATAATAGAAGCAACAAGCAAAGAAATAGGTGCAGGCGACAGGAAAATACTAGAAAAAATAAAGCAATCAAATAAAAAGACAATATTAATCATAAACAAAATAGATCTAGTAAAAAAGCAAGAATTATTATCATTAATGAAACTATACTCAGAAGAATATAAATTTATAGAAATTTTACCAATATCAGCACTTAAAAAAGATAATACAGACAAAGTATTAGAAGAAATAGAAAAAAATCTAGAAAGCGGATCAGCATATTACAACACTGAGGAATACACAGACCAAACAATGAGACAACTAGCAGAAGAAATCATAAGAGAAAAGGCATTAAAACTATTAGATGAAGAAATACCACATGGAATATATGTAGAAGTCGAAAAAATGAAAATGTCAAAATCTATAATTGACAATAAGCAATTTTATAACATAGAAGCCACAATTTATTGCTTAAGGAACTCACATAAGGGAATAATAATAGGAAAAGGTGGACAAATGTTAAAAAAGATTGGGACATATGCAAGGCAAGACCTTGAAAATATGTTTGGAATGAAAGTAAACTTAAAAACATGGGTAAAAGTGAAAGAAGACTGGCAAGACACAGACACCATAATAAAAAAATTCAAAACAAAAGATAAAAAATAAAATAAAAGGAATAAAAATCGGAAAAATAACAAAAGATAAAACAAAGGGAGAGTGATAACAATGTTAAAAGAAATAGCATGGAATACCTTTAAAAAGACAGGAAACATAGACGTATATTTGGAATTTTTAAGAATAAAAGATATAGAACAAAATTTAGGTGAAATAAATGGGAATAATAAAAACTAAAGGAATAGTATTAGTGGAAAGTAACATGGGAGACTCTGACAAAATGATAACACTATTAACACCAGGGCTTGGAAAGATAGGGTGTGCAGCAAAAGGTGCAAGAAGGCCAAAAAGTGCACTACTTGCTGGCACCCAATACTTATGTTTTGGCGACTATATACTATTCGAAGGAAATAATACATATAATATAAACTCATGTGATATAATAGAAATATTTTACAACTTAAGAACAGATTTAGACAAACTAGAAAATGCAGCAAACATAACAAAAATAGTAAACGATATAGCAACAGAAAACGAAAGCAATTACAAGACACTGCAACTATTATTAAACACACTATATATGATATCAGAAACAGAAATGAACAAAGAATTAGTAACAAGTATCTTTAAAATGAGACTAATGTCAATATTAGGATACACGCCACAAATAGAAAAATGTGTAATATGTGGAGCAAAAGAAAATATAACACACTTTAGCATAAAAGACAATGGATTCAAATGTAATGAATGTAGTAAACAAGACACAGGAGCTATCACAATGAGTAAAGGAACAAGAGATGGAATAAAATACACAATAATGGCACCACCAAAAAAAATATTTAGTTTTGGAATAACAGAAGAATGTATACAAGAATATAAAATAATATCAAGAATATATTTAAATGAAAAACTAGAAAAGGAATATAAATAAAAATCTGTCACTCATAAAACAAATCTCTACAATTTTAAATTCACCTAAAAATTCATCCTCCCCACAAACACAAATTTAAGTGAATTATTATCACCTGAACTGTAACGTTTTTAGTACTACTTTAAACAAATTAAAAAAATATATTGAGAAAAAAACTAAATTATTGTATAATAAAAAGAGTGTAAAGCAACAAATCAATAAACGAAAGGAAAAAGAAAAGTGGAAACAGAAAATAAAGAATTAATAAAAGAGATATTAGAATGGGTATATTGCATCATAATAGCTATAGTATTAGCATTAATTGTGAGATATTATGTAGGAACTCCAACAGTAGTTCAAATGGAATCAATGAAACCAACATTTGAACAAGGAGACAGACTAATTTTAAATAGATTACCAGTAACATTTAAAAAAGACTTTAAAAGAGGAGAAGTCATAACTTTTGAAGCACCAAGTTCAGAATATAAAAGCTTAGCCCAAGCAAATCAAAATGATCCAGTTGCAAAATATGAATATAAGCCAAAAAATATATTCAAGAAATTTACATACTACGTATTAGACATAGGGAAAAAAAGTTATATAAAAAGAGTAATAGGGTTACCAGGTGAGCATATACAGATAGAAAATGGAAATGTTTATATAGACGGAGCACTATTAGATGAAACCTATCTTCAAGACGGAGTAAAAACAACAAGTGAAATATTTACAGACATTACTGTGCCAGAAGGATATATATTTGTAATGGGAGACAATAGAACAGGAAGTATGGACTCAAGGCAATTTGGATGTATACCAAAATCAAAAATAGAAAGCAAAGTATGTCTAAGATTTTGGCCATTCAATAGATTTGGAACAGACTGGTAAAATTATTAATAAAGAAAAAAATATTACTATTTATTAATGACTTTATTTTGGAAAAATAACAATAAAAAGAAAAAAAGAATTTGATAAGGTGCGAAAAATTACAAAGAGAAAATAACTAGCCACCAATAATAGTAAAAGATGCAAAGAAGAGGTAAAAGCATATATGAATAATAAAGAAATAGAACTATTATTAAAGCAAGCAATACAGAGAAATAAAATTTTACATAGTTACATGTTTATAGGAAGTAAACTTACACAAAAGGAAGAAATCTCAAAAAAATTTGCCAAAGAAATACTATGTTTAAACAAAGAAAACAGTCCATGTGAAAAATGCAAATCATGTATAGAAATTGAAAATCAAAATCATCCAGACTATAAACAAATACAACTTGAAAATGATGAAAGCACAATAAAAATAGAGCAAATAAGAAAACTGCAAGAAGATATAATAAAAAAACCAATTATATCAGAAAAAAAAATATATATAATCAAAAACAGTGACAAAATGACACTTGGAGCACAAAACTGCTTATTAAAAACATTAGAGGAACCTCCACAGAATATAACAATAATTTTATTAACAGAAAACGAAAGCAATATTTTAAACACTATAAAATCGAGATGTACCAAAATAAGTTTTACACAAGAATCAAAACAAGACATGACAGAAGAGCAAAAAAACAATTATAGGGAACTAGAAAAAATATTTGGAGATATCAATAAATACTCAATATTAGATGTAATAAATAAAATAGACGTTTTATATAAAGGAGAAAAGCAGATAAATGAACTATTAGAATATATCAATATAATTCTATACAATAACATATCAAAAAATAGACTAAATATAAAATACATTGAAGACGTAGAAAATACAAAACAAAGAATACAAGCAAATGCTAATTATAATATGTGTATAGACAATTTATTACTAAATATTTTTAGTAAAAATAGCTAGAAAGAGAGGAAAAAATAAATGAAGACAGTAATAGGAGTTAGACTAAGAAGACCTGGAAAAATATATTATTTTAATCCAGGAAATAGAAAAATAGCTAAAGGCGAATTTGTTATAGTTGAAACAACATTTGGACAAGAATATGCAGAAGTGATTATAGGAAATAAGGAAATATCAGAAGAAAAAATTGTTGAACCATTAAAAGATATTGTAAGAATAGCAACACCAAAAGATAAAGAGCAAAATGAATTAAACAAAAAAAGGGAGGAAGAAGCTTTTAAAATTGCACAAGAGAACATAAAGAAGCATAAATTATCAATGAATCTAGTAGAAGTTCAATATCAATTTGATAATAGTAAAATACTATTTTATTTCACTGCAGAAGGGAGAATTGACTTTAGAGAGCTAGTTAAAGATTTAGCAGCAGTCTTTAAAACAAGAATAGAATTAAGGCAAATAGGGTTAAGAGATGAAGTAAGAAGAATAGGAGGAAATGGAATCTGTGGAAGAGAACTTTGTTGCTGTTCATATCTAGGAGAATTTGATATGGTATCAATAAAAATGGCAAAAGAGCAAAATCTATCACCAACGCCTTCAAAAATTTCTGGATGCTGTGGAAGACTAATGTGTTGCTTAAAGTATGAAGTAGAAGTTTATGAAGAAAAAAATGCGAGACTACCAGGAATAGGGGCAATAGTAAAAACACCAGAAGGTCAAGCGGTAGTCGAAGGACTTGAAATATTAAAAGAAATAGTAAAAGTTAAAACAAAGGATAAAGAAGGAAACGAATTCCATAAAAAATATGAGCTAAAAGATATAAAGATAATAAAAGATGTGGAAAAAAATGCAAACAATGAAGAAGATGATGAAGAATTAAAAAAGCTAGAAAAATTAGATAAAATGGAAATACAAAATTCCCAAGAGCAATAGAATAAAAGTAGGATAATAGAAAGGGGGTGTGTAAGAAATGGCGTACAAAATAACAGATAAATGTATAAAATGCGGACTTTGTGCACAACAATGCCCAATGAATAGTGAAGGAGAATGTATAAAAGAAGGAAATAGCAAATATGAGATAAATCCAGACATATGTATATCATGTGGAACATGTGCATCAGTTTGCCCAGTAGAAGCACCTTGTGAAGAGAACTAGTAAAATATTAGCTCCATGAATTTACAGTATAAACTATTACATAGAAAGAGGTTATAGAAATATAACCTCTTTAATTTTGCCATTTTCAACAGAAATTTTATCAATAATATTATGCTAAAAGTTCTTTTTTCGTCATTAGAAGAAGTATATGAAAATCATGGACAATATTAAGAATAATTTATAAGTCTAAGGCAGCAACTAATATGAATATAATTATGAAGAAGCAAAGAAATTGTAAAAAGCATTTTTATGAATAATGAGAAAAACAGGAGGTAGAATAATGATATTTTATACAAATACTAGATATCCAAAAGAAAAGGTATATGAAGACGAAAAAATAGACTGGATAGAAGAACATGGGAAAATTAGCTTTGAGGAATTAACATCTTTTGATTACGAAGCAAAAAGAATACAAGAAGATATAAAAGAACATTTGGCAGAATGGTTTTTCAGCGATTGGGAAAAAAATAAAGAGGAAGAGCAGGAAGAAAATAGACAAGAAGTTATAGCAGATATAATCTATCAAGAAAATTTAGAAAGAAAATGGGGCTTGAGTTAAAGAAAAATTAAGACATTACAAATATATAAAAATTATATCAAAAAACACTGATTTCCGTAATGAAATTAGTGTTTTTTAATCAAAATGTAACAAAAAAGAAAAGCAAATTTAACATAAAAGGACAAAAGTGATAAAAGTTATTTCCGCAAAGGCATAGAAAGGAAGAGAAGAAAGTCGAAAAAAAGCATATTGAAAATATAGAATAACTATATATAATTATATGTAGGGACATATTGCAA
>CAOKRJ010000002.1 GCA_948471115.1 uncultured Clostridium sp. | reverse complement strand
ACGATTTTAAGAAATGTCAAATATTTACAATTATATGTTTTTCAAATATTCTTCTAACTCTGATAATTTAATCTTTTTAGTCAAGTTAGAGATATACACATCATTAGAGTAATTAAACACTAAAAAAGTAATATTCTTAATAATCACTCTATGTGGCTCAATATATGTAAGATTAGTTTTTTCTAATTTTCTAATGCTACCATTGATAAAGGTAGGAGTAACTTTAGAAAACTCACATATAAATTCAAGCCTTTGTTTTAGACATTCCTCAAATTCTAGTTCTTGCTTAATTATCTTCATTTTCGCACCATCCTTTCGTTTGGATGATTTTAATATTGTTTTTAAGCAACAAAAAAATCAACCAGATTTTATTTTCTGATTGATTTCTGTATCAATTCTGTTCAATTTGGTTCGAACAGATACGTCGTTGGTGCAGGTAGTGGGACTCGAACCCACACATAGTTTCCTATAATAGATTTTGAGTCTTTTAAGGTGTTTTATACTTATTAATTTTTAGTATTAGATAACACTTTTTATATAGCTCAAAACTATGGATTTTCTAGCACTTGTCTTCGTTTTTCTTACTTGCTTAACTATAACATAATTTTACTCTATTTTGCAAGTATTTTGTAAAAATGTTAGATGTTTTGCTAGATGTGATAGATAATGTTAGATGTAATAGAATGTTTACTATTGATTAAAATCTATTTATTTTAAGAAAAATATGTGCTATAATTTGAATAAGCTATGGCAGATTTTAGAAGGGAAATAGGAGGTACTGCAATATGATAAATGTTGATAGACCGTTGAAAGTTGAAAACTTAGAAACTCTTGTAGAATCTTTAGATGAAGAACAATTAAGTGAATATCATCATAATGGCTTTGTAGACACTAACGAACAAGCAATATTAGATGAATTTACTTACAGGCAATTAGAATTTAAATGCCGTATCTAATGGAGCATGAAATTTTTAAAGTTTTCTGCCAAAGCTTTCCCAAAAGGTTAATGTTTTGCTACATTAACCTTTACCATTTTTAATATTAATTAAAAAACAATGATAAAAATTATGAAATATTTAATAAAAAAGACAATAGTAATTCAAAAGTTACGATTGTCTTTTTTATATGCAGAGAAATGCAGTACCTCTTTAAAAGTGCTAGGTTTGGCAAGCCGTTGCTATAAAGTTTGCCCGTATTCGTATAAACGGTCTATTTATACAAAGTGCGTGAGTGAGATTTTACAACCATAGACTCACAATAATAAAAGAGTTCTTGGGAGGCAAAGCTTGGCTGTGGATTTATAATTGTAAAAAGTGTGGACAAGTATGCACATTGATAATTAAATATATTATCAGCAATTATAGTAGTTTTTCTACTTACTAGACTACCTATGAAATGAAGCGACTGACTGACGGTTTCTTGTTATTAGGTGTAATAATCCTTTTTTCTAACATTGGGATTATTGCACCTAATTTTCTTCGCTCTCTCCCTCTGGTTTCTTCTTATACATATGCAGATTTATCTGCCACACGAGGTACTTTTGTAAAAAAGTCCTCTAGTGTGTTAGAGAAGTTTTATTTTCTTCTCTTCTATACTTACTGAAAGGAGCAAATATTTATGAGTTATTCTATTTTAAGAAATGAAAAACACAAAAGAAATAATGCATCAAAATCCTATATGCATAATGAAAGAAAAAATAAAAATTATTCAAATACTAATATTGATTTAAGTAAAAGTTATTTGAATTACCATTTGAAGAAACCACAAGGTAGATATGAAAGAGAATTTGACAGACTAAAAGAAGAAAATAACTTAAAAGGTCAAATTAAAGATACCAGTGTTATTGTTTGTGAATTACTAATGACTTCTGATAAAGAGTTTTTTGACACTATTGGAGAAAATGAAACAAAAAGATATTTTGAGGAGTGTTACAACTTTGTATGTCAATATAAAAACTTAGGTAAAGAAAATATAATATCTGCAGTAGTGCATATGGACGAGGCAACTCCCCATATGCACTTGTCTTTTATTCCTGTAGTTGATAGTTTTGATAAACAAGGCAATCGTATTCGTAAAGTATGTGCTAGTGATTATTGGAAAAGTAAAAATAGTTATGGTAATATGCAAGATGCTTTTAATAAATATGTAAATGATAAAGGATTTAAACTAGAACGTGGTGAGTCTAGTGATAGGAAACATCTTTCTACTGAGGAATATAAAAAGATAACTAACTTTGAAGATACTCAAAAAACATTAAATGGTATTACTTTAGATTTACCAAATGTTCCTAATATTAAAGATGTTAAAGCAAAATTTTTTAATAGAGATGAACAGATACAAAAGGAAATTATTGAGCCTAAAGATAAATTAATTGAACAACTATATGCTGATAATGTAAAACTACACAAAGAATTAAGCAAACAGGCTCATTTAGTGGATATGGCATCAAAATATAAAGAAGAAAACTCTTATTTATGGAATGAAAATAACAAATTGAATCAAAAATGCTCTAATATAGAGTTTGAATCTTCTTATAAAATAGAACGAATAGAGATAAAATTTCGTAAAGAATTAAACTTCTTTAAAACCAGAACTAATCAACTAGAAAAGGCTTTAAAAGAATGGTCTGAAGCTATACAGTTACTTGCAATTTTTATTTGCAAAATAGTAGGTGTTCCCTTTACAGATACTTTAATTAAAGAATTTGAAAAGAAACATGGCATTTGTTTTGACTTTGAAAAGCAAATGAAAAAATTAGATAAATCAAAGAGAAAGGATGATAGAAAATTATGAAAATAACTTATACAAAGTGTGGAGATTACTATTTACCAGACTTAGTATTATCAAATAATACTAAAAACGTTACATTAGGAAAATATGCTAGAATGAGATTAAATTACCTTAAAAGCCATAAAAAAGCTGAATATACAATACTATTTATGAACGATGAACTTACAAATCATTTGCTAGATATAGATAAACAAGCAAGTGATTTTTTTGATGTTCAAATGAAACTAATGGCAGAAAAAGAGTGTATTACAGAGGAATTGAAAGTAACTAATCAATTAGAATGGGTTGGCAAGATGAACAACCTTAAAAATTCTATCGAAGAAATAATTTTAAAAAGATATATTTATAATTAATGGAGGTATTAGATATGAATGAAGAACAAAGATTTATTTCATTTTATGATGAAAATAGTGATAATTTTTATGAACTTTTTGATGGTGTTAGAAGTTATTTAAAGAATAACAATGAAGATTATAAGGAATTGCATAAGCAAATTCACAAAATTTTAGATAGCAATATTAATCTACAAAAATTACTTGATGATGAAGTTTTAGAAGATGGGCTTTCAAAAGAAGAATGCCTCTCTATTTCTAAAATTCTTAATTTATATTATGATTTACAAGATATTATTGAAAAAGAGATTTATTTTAAAGGTGGTATGGATGCTTATTATTATTTTTGTAAATTGGGTATTATTAAAAGTAAATAAATGTTATTAAGGAGCATATAAAAATGCTCCTTTTCATCTTTATTTTGATTTACTTTACATCAAAAATTATATCATGCAGATATTTTATTAACTTAGCTACTTCTATATCATATATTTTTCTTGAACACTCTAATTGTAAAAGTTCACTTCTTAAAGTAGGTAATAATTCTAAAATGCTGTTACACTTGTTTTGTTCTTTTATACACTGTTTCCATCGACCAATTCCTATAAAGTCTATTTTATCTGCATCTCTTACTATTATTCCCTCTAAAGTTTCTGGCATATCATACCAACTATGTTTATAAATAGCTAAATAACATTGTTCTATAATTTCATTATCATATTGCAATTTTTCCATTTCTTCTTTTAACATATTAGCACTAAGCAAAGCATGGTCTTTTTTCTGTATACTTCTCCCCACATCATGCCAATATGCTGAAATAATACAGACTTCCTTATTAGCTTGTTCTTCATTTCTTAAAATCTCTATTGTATATTTTACAACACTTTCCATATGAGATAAAGAATGCTTTGGGTCTTTCACTTGTTTCATAATCTCTGTTGCTTTATCTATCAAAATTTTATGTTTTTTCATTATAATTTCAATTTCTTCTTCAAACATACCTTTTTCTCCTTCTACTTTACAAATTCATAATTATCTGTTGGTAATTTTGCACCACTTCTTTTTAATAACTCAAATTCATCATATTCTGTCATTCCATAAGTTTCTAGAATTTCTTTAATTTCTGGTCTTCTTTTATCAGGAAGTCTTGCTCCAAATACTGCAAAAAGATGTGGGTTTTCATATGTTGCATTAATCTGAGGAAAAGCAACTAATAACTCAAATCCATTTTTTTGAGCCTCTTTTACATTTTCTAAAATATATTTAAAATAGAAATGCCCATTTTTTTTATATAGTTCTGCAACTTTATATCTATTACCTGTTTTTACATCTTTCCAAACTAGATATACTAGCTCTCTTTCCATAGTTTTCATTCTCCCTTCTCTAAATTATATATACTAAGTATTTTGCTTTTTCTTTCTAAAATAAAAATCTTTATGATTTTTTTCATATTTGTACTTATTATAGTATTATCAAATTTGCCTAGTATTTCATTAATATTTCCTTCATTAATTTTTTGCTTTATTCTTTTTATAATATCTACTGTTTCATTATAATAATTTTCTCTAATAAGTTGTATTAATTCAAAATGCCTAATTGGTCTTGTTTCATTCCATCCAATTGTTGATTTTGATTTAGTATTAATAACTGATTCAAATCGTAGTTTATCCGTTAAAATGTTTTCGACATCATCTTCATTTATATACGAACATAAAGAAGATCCATTATCATATAGTGGTGCTAACTTATAGTTTGGACATAAACTATTATGATTATATTCAAATAGTATTCCCCAATTGCTATGATGTCTATCGCTATTTCCAATTAGAGCATCAAATATTATCATATTAAAAACATCTTCTACTAAACTTATATCTTCAGAAAGGCTGTTTTTAATCATTTGTACTGTATATTTTTCTCCAGAGTACTCATCAAATAGTTGTTCTTTTTGATAATAAGGATATTTGGTTTGAATATAGTTTATTCCCTCTATAAATTCATCACCTATCTTTATTATATTATAACTCATTGAGCCAATTCTTCCGTTTATATGTTCCAATATCTACTCTTGCACATTCTACACCTATTAACTTCCCAATTTCGGTAGCAAGCTTCTCAGCCCAGTATTCTCCAGTTATTATTCCTTTTTCTTTATCTTTTACTTTTGGAAATTTAAAAAGTCCTTTTTCTTTTGTTTCTGGATTAATTAGCCATATCTTCTCACTTGCACCACTACCAAATCTTCCTGATTCTTTATCTTCTATCCAATTATCAAAGTTTTTGACTTCAAACATTTAATTCCTCCTTCTCTCTATTTTTGCTAAAAACCGTACTTGTATAATATCGTAAAGTTAAAACTAGTTCAATTAAAAATTGTATATTCCACGCTAATCTCTTTCTTTCATATGCATACCTAAATACAATAAAGGCTTTTCCCAGTTCTTTTAATTCTAATTCAAATCTATCCTTTTTACTATTACTGCATGGATGAATTTCTTTTATTCCTTCTTTTATTTTAATTGGTAACATATTATATAACTCTAATAAATCATGTTTTTTTCTACAATCTACACATTCACGAAAAAGCAAACTTTTTATATATAATTCACAAGCAAATGCTATGTTAGTACATAATGCTTTATGCTTTCCAGTTACAATCATATTAAAACATTTCTCAAAGATAGAAAAGTACTCCCCTGCTGAATTATAAGCACGTTCTCCCATTTCAATAAAATCCTTTTTAGATTTTAAACTAAATTCTTCATTTTTATCCATTTGAAAATAAAATGAAATACTATTTTCCAATAAATTTCCTTCTTTCTTACTTCTTATTTATTCTTTGCCCTACTCTTATATACATTAGCTTGATTTCTGCATTGTGGACTGCAATATTCTGCTTTTAAGTTATCTGAAGCAAAAGGTTTGCCACAGTGCTTACACATTTTTACTGTTTTTCTTTCACTTGTTTCATTTAATGCAAACATTGTATCTATTGCTAGCTTTAGAGAATTAAAGTTCCATTCTAAAACAGGTGGGTATTCTTTATTACTATGCATTAATATTCTACAAGCAATCTTTGAAGCATTAAAGTTTTCTATGTAATTATCATATTTTTGCCTTGTATAAGCATTTTCTACTTTACTATAATTTTCTATTGCTTCAAATGTTAAATATAATCTTCTTGCATAATCCATAATCCAAACTACACCTTCTGAATAGGCTTTTGAAAATACTACTGCATATTCTCCTGGTCTATCTATAAAAGCAAGTGGATTTGCTTCATTTTCTATTGATAATTCTAAAATTTCTCCTTTTGAATTTTCTTTTATTGTAACTTTTTGTTTCTTCTCACATTTTAGAAATAGCCTTATGTATTCTCCTGCAGTTAATGTTTCTTTATTACATACTACATTTCCTGCAGGTAAGTATACTTTACTTTGTTTTACGATATCTGTATTTAATGGCAAATATGTTAATTCTCCTAATAACCCATATTTCTTTACAAACTCGATAATTTTCTCTTCTGCTAATTTTAATTCATCATTTTCTACATCTCTTCCTATAAGTAGTATATCTACTAATATACTATCAGAAACATTAAATGGGTCATACATTTGGGCTTTAGAGTCTTCCTTTGGTGTTATATATATGGATTTATCTATTTTTCTTAGTTCATAATCACTATATTTAAACCAGAAAGTCTTGAAATTCCCTGTATTATTCTTTCTCATCTTCACTCTCCCAAAAATTTTTTAAAAAATTTATATGTAATACTTGACAAGCACGAATTATTACTGTATTATATATATTAGTAATTGCTTGTTCAGTTATCATATTACAATTTATAATTGATAATATTCATCAAGTTATTACTATTATATAGTTTTTATAGATAATAGTCAAGTTTTGTTTGGAAATTTTACCTAAAAGTCCTTAGGATTTTTGTATCTAAAAATCAACAAACAAAAATACAACTAAATGAAAGGAGGAAATCTTTTGGATAGAAAAGAGCAAATTTTAGATTTATATTTTAATAAACATTTAAAACAAAATAAAATTGCTGATGTTGTAAATGTTTCTCAACAATATATTTCTAAAACTATTAAGGAAGATGGAAGATATGAGCAAGAAAAAAGTTCTAGGAAATCTATTAATGCAGAAAAAAGAAAAATTGCCCAAGCAGAATATCAAAAGAATTATGTTAGAAGTTCTAAAAAAGATATAATTTATGAACAATTATTAGAACTTCAAAAGCAGGATGCAATAGAACTTTCTTATAATGCACATCCACTTTCTGACTATGCCTGTAAAAAAGCTAATTCTAGTATTTATCACTATGATAGTAAGAAAAATCAATATGTTATGCAAAGAGGTATTAAAGCATCTATTGATTTACCACGAAGAATTAGTGCAAAAGCTTATTAATTTTTGAAGAAAAACAAGCATGAGGATATTGACCTCTCTCAAAAACGCAATACGCATACATATAGTAAAATTTTTATTTGCTATTGTGAATTTTTTAAGGAGGTTAAGTTTATGGAAGATACTAATTTGAACAAAGTAATGTTTACTACATATAAAGATGTAGTAACTGTAAAACAATTAGCAGAAATGCTAGGCATAGGTATAACTCTTGCTTATAGGTTAGTTAAACAAAATGCTATTAAATCTATAAAAGTTGGTAGAGAATATAAAATCCCTAAACATTGCGTTATAAATTATTTAGTAAAAAAGAGTGTTTAGGCTATTATATTTACTACAAAGAAATCAATAGTAAATTAATTTAGTCTGTTACATTGGAAAGGAGTTAAATTTGGTAACAGAAAATTTACAAGTAAACAAAGTATCTGTAAGTTGTCTGCAAGTTAGAAATGGTATTTATCAAGCTGTTTTAGAGTATTATGATGAAAATGGAAAAAGACATTTGCCTTGGCGTTCCACAGGACTAAAAGAACGAGGTAACAAGAAACAATCTTTAGTAGTTGCAGAACAATTAAGAGAAAAATTAGAAAAAGAATTACAATTAAAAACATTAGATAAAGCAGAAACAAACTCAAATACAAATAATACAACTGATATTCTATTTATAGAGTATCTTTTTTATTGGCTAAAAATTGTACAACACACAATAGAAAGTTCTACTTTTACTTCTTATAGGCAGATTGCCAATAATCATATAAAACAATATTTTACAGAACATCCTATAAAACTAAAAGATTTAGAACCTATTCATATTCAAAACTTTTATAATGTACTAATGGAAGAATATAATTTATGTGCAAATACAGTCATTCACCATCATGCTCTTATAAGAAAATGTTTAGATTATGCCTTTAAAATGAATGTTATTGTGAGTAATCCTGCTGATAAAGTCCAAAGACCTAAAAAAGTTCAATTTATTAATAGTTTCTACAATGAAAGTGAATTAAATAAGCTATTTGAAATATCTAAAAATGACTCACTAGAACTTATTATTTTGATTACTGCTTTTTATGGATTAAGACGAAGTGAAGTTCTAGGTTTACAATGGGATTCTTTTGATTTTGAAAATAAAACAATTACTATTAAACACACTATTACAATTACAAATACAGATGGTAATAATAGAAAAATTGAAGGAAAAGATAGAACAAAAAACAAGTCTAGTTATAGAACTTTACCTTTATTTGATGATATTGCAAATATGCTTTTAGATATAAAAGAAAAACAACAATCTTTCAAAAAAGCTTTTGGAAATAGCTATAATAAAAAGTATTTGAATTATGTTTTTGTTAAACCTGATGGAAATATTGTAAGACCTGACTATGTTACGCAACATTTTAGTATATTACTTGATAAAAATAATATGAGACATATTCGTTTTCATGATTTAAGACATTCTTGTGCTAGTTTATTACTTGCTAAAAATATTCCTATGAAATCGATTCAAGAGTGGCTTGGTCATTCTAATTTTTCTACTACTGCAAACTTATATGCTCATTTAGATAGTAACTCTAAAAAAATTTCTGCTAGTGTTTTAGAAGATACTTTTAAACTTACAGATAAAAAGAAAGAAAATGAAGAAAACAATTCTTCATCTTCAAATGATATTTGAGTTATGGTGTCAATGGTGGGACTCGAACCCACATGGTTTCCCGCATCATTTTGAGTGATGTGCGTATACCAATTTCGCCACATTGACATATTTTATATTATTTAGATGATTTTACAATTATGTTAGATATTTGTTAGATGTTGGAACTAATTTCGGCACTAGCAAATATCTAAACATTACTATTTTCAATATATGTAGGATTTACATATTAAAAAATCCATTTAGATTTTGAGTCTATCGCGTCTACCAATTCCACCACACCTGCATATCTAATTTTAATTTTTTTATAAATTGCGTTTTGAACTCTTTATGTTTGCTACTTAGCTACATTACTATGTTGATTACTTAAATATATTAACATCTTTTTTTGCTTTTGTAAATAGCAATTTTTAAACTTCTTAATAATTCGTAATATCTATAATTTAGAATAATAACAACTTTCAAAATTATTTTCTATATGTTAACCACTATAATTATTGATTTATTTACATTTTTGATATATAATGTTTTTGATTTAAAGAGGTGATTTTTTTGTATAATTTTCTATCTAAAAGTCCTAATGATACATTAGATTTTGCAAGAAATTTTGCTAAAGATTTAATTTTGGGAGATGTTATTGTTCTTATTGGTGATTTAGGTTCTGGTAAGACTAAGTTTACTGAAGGTATTCTTTCCTTTTTTGGAATAGAAAACGAAATTTCTAGTCCCACTTTTACTATTGTTAATGAGTATATTTCTAATAATATTACTATATATCATTTTGATGTTTATAGATTAAAGGATTCATCAGATTTTTACAATATTGGTGGAGATGAATATTTTGATAAAGGAATTTCTATTATTGAATGGGGCGATATTATTACAGATGCTTTACCTCCTAAATATACAAAAATAACTTTTGAAAGAGTTTCAGAAAATGAAGATTATAGAAATTTGTTTATTGAAAATATTGTTTAATAAATTTTATTTTTTATAAGAAAGGTTTTGTAATGAAAATTTTAGCTATTGATACTGTTACAGAGGTTTGCTCTGTTGCAATTTTAGAAGATAAAAATATTGTTTTAGAAAAGACTTTAGCTGCTGTTAATACCCATTCTGTCGCACTTATGCCACTTATTAAAGATGTACTCTTTGAAACTAATTTAACTCTTAATGATATTGATTTATTTGCTTGTGATAAAGGACCACGGTTCTTTTACTGGAATTAGAATTGGGATTTCTACTATTAAAGCTTTTTGTGATGTTACAAATAAACTTTGTATTGGTATTACATCATTAGAGGGGTTCGCATATAAATTATGTAATATGCCTAATCCAGATTTTATGGATAAACAGTGCTTACCCTTACAAACTGCTAATTCATATTATATTTGTTCTTTATTAAATGCTAATCATGGTAACGCATATTGTGGGATTTTTAAATTCGATAATGGAAGACTAGTTCAAACTCATGATTATTTCTTTGATTCTATTGATAATATTTTAGATTTCGTAAATAATCTACAAAAAAATATTTTTTTTGTGGGAAATTGTAGAATAATTTTAAATGATATGATACAATCGGATAAAATACAAATTAATCCTAATGATATTATATCAGCTATAGATATTGGAAGATGTGCTTTTGATAAATATTGTAATGGTCTTTATGGAGATTCAAGTTTTCTTACTCCTTTGTATTTAAAAAAGTCTAGTGCAGAAAGTATAGGTAAAAATTAATGGAATTTCGTAGGATGTCTTTAGATGATTTGAATAAAATCGCTAGTAATCTAAATAATTTCGATGATTTTTGGACATTTGGTATTTTTAAAGATGAATTAATTAATCCTAAGTGTCATTATATTGTTGCCGTTGAAGATGAAAATATTTTAGGATTTGGTGGAATTTCCGTAGTTTTAGATGAGGCTAATATAAATAATATAGCTGTTAGAGTTGATAAAAGGGATATTAAAATTGGTTCTAAGATTTTACAAAATTTAATTGATATTTCTAAGTCGTTGAATTGCTCTTTTATTACTTTAGAGGTAAATGTAGAAAATTCTCCTGCTATTAAATTATATGAGAATTTTGGGTTTAAAACTCTTGGAATTAGGAAAAATTATTATAATGGACAAACTGATGCTTATATTATGAAATTGGAAGTTGAAAAATAATTCTTTTCCAACTTGATTTGTGTAACTATTAAAATAATAGCTTTTAATGTAAAAAAGGTATTAAAATACATATGAATTTAAATGAAAGAAGGTACTTATGATGAATAAGAAAAATGAATTAAGCTACAAGGATTTAAAAGCTTTTTGTAATACAGATAGTTTTAATTTTGAGACTACTGCAGAACTTGATAGTAATGATAAAGGGATAGGTCAAGATAGTGCTATCCGTTCACTTGAATTTGGTCTTAATGTTGATGTTCGTGGAAATAATTTATATCTTGAGGGTCCAAGTGGTGTTGGAAAAACTATGTATACTAGAAATTATTTGGAAAAACTTTCTTCTAAAAAGAAAGTTCCAGTTGATTGGTGTTACATTTATAATTTTGATAATCCGAATGAACCTATAGCTGTTTCTCTACCTGCTGGTCAAGGTAAAGATTTTCAAGAAACTATGGATGGATTTATAAAAGATGTTAAAATGGATATTGCAAAGACTTTTAGTAATGAAGATTTTGAAAAAGAAAAAACTTTAATCCGCCAAGAGTTTGAACAAAAACGTGCTGATTTATTGGATAAGCTAAATGAAAAAGCTTCTAAATATAATTTTATAGTTAAAACTGCCCAAAATGGTGTATATATGATGCCAGTTTATGATGGAAAAACTTTAGAGGAAGAGGATTTTGAAAAATTAGATGAAAAAATTAGACAAGAATATGAAAATAATTCTTCAATAGTTCAAGAATATATAATTAGTGCTATTAGTGAAATAAAAGCTATTGAAAAACAGTCTGATAAAAAAATTGAAGAATGGCAATCTAATGTATCTTTATTAACTGTTAATGTACATGTTAATTATGTTAAATCAAAGTTTAAAAGAAATAAAAAAATTAGCCATTTTATGGATAATATTAAAAAAGATATTTTAAAAAATATCCAATATTTCGTTAATACTAGTGAGGAACAGGATAAAAAGAGTGATACTTCCCCTACTCCTGATACTACTAAGCCTTGGTTAAATTACAGAGTTAACCTTTTTGTAGATAATAGTAGGTTAGAGGGTTCTCCTGTAATAATGGATTCTAACTATTCTTTCCAAAATATTTTTGGAAAACTTGAATATGAAAATTATATGGGAATGTTTAAAACTGATTTTACAATGTTAAAACCTGGTCTTCTTCATATTGCTAATGGCGGTTATATAATTTTTCAAGCAGAGGATTTATTATCTAGTCCCGCTTGCTACGAAAATTTAAAAAGAGTTTTAAGAGTAAAGGAAATTGGTATTGATAATTCTCAGGAACAACGTAGTGCTATGGTTATGATATCTTTAAAACCAGAGCCTATCCCTCTTGATTTAAAAGTAATTTTAATAGGTAGTGAAGAGATATATCAAACTTTACTTGCTATGGATCCTAACTTTAAAAAATTGTTTAAAATTAAAATAGAGTTTGCAGAAGATGCACCTCTTACCGAGGAAAATGTTTTATTGTTAGCAAGATTTATGCATTCTTTCTGTGAAAGAGAACATTTACCACAATTGGATAAAGAGGCTGTTGCAAGAATGATTGAATATGCTTCAAAACTTGCTGATGATAAAAGAAAACTTTCTACTCGTTTTAATGATTTGTCTCAAATAATTAGTGAAGCAGGTACTTGGGCTATGATGGCTCGTTCTAAGGTTATTACTGAAAAGTTTATAAAAAAAGCTATTTATGAGAAAATTGCTAGAGTTCAAAAATATGATAATAGATTGTCTGAAATGATTAAAGACGATATGCTTTTAATTGATACAGATGGATATAAAGTTGGTCAAATTAATGGATTAACTATAATGACTACTGGTGATTATACTTTTGGAAAACCTGCTAGGATAACAGCTAATACTTATACTGGAAAATCTGGCATTATAAATATAGAAAGAGAGGTTGAACTTTCTGGTTCATCACATTCTAAGGGAGTGTTGATTTTAACTGGTTATATTGGTGAGCAATTTGCTCAGGATTTCCCTCTTTCTCTTACTGCAAGTATTTGTTTTGAACAATTATATAATGGAGTTGATGGAGATAGTGCTTCTAGTACAGAGCTATATGCTTTACTTTCTAGCTTATCAAATGTACCTATAAATCAAGCAATTGCTGTTACTGGTTCTGTTAATCAAAAGGGCGAAATTCAACCAATAGGTGGGGTTAATGATAAAATTGAAGGTTTTTATCATGTTTGCAAAACTAAAGGATTAACAGGAAAACATGGAGTTATAATTCCTATTCAAAATGTAATGAATTTGAGTTTATCCGATGAAGTTATAGAGTCTGTTAAAAATAAGGAATTTCATATTTATGCAATTTCTACTATTGAAGAAGGTATTGAAATTTTAACTGGTGTTCCTGCTGGTCGTAAAGATACATCGGGTAATTTCCCTGCTGGAACTATAAATTATCTCGCTTATGAAAAATTGAAAAAATATTCAAATGCTGTTGCAGCATTAAAATAAAGGGCATAATGGCCCTTTTTAATTTGTATCAGTATTTAAATAGACATTTGGAACTCCTCCAATAATTACATTTTCACTTAATACTAATTCACTTGTTACTTGTGTTTGTATTATTTCATATGGTGTTAATATATTTATATCACATGTTACATCCAACCATAGCCTATGCAATGTTTGATTTATTCCAGCATCATCAAATTCATTTCTTATTTTAGTCTGAATTGTTCCTGATAATGCTACTTTTAAAGGAATTTTAGGTCCAACACCAGAAACCCACTTTATTCCTGTTATACTACCAAATGGTATGTGTGATGTTAATGTATCATTATCGTTTAGACTTACTTGAATATCATTTGTTATGCTTGATATCATATTGTTTAATGGCCTAGAGTTTACTTGTAATAATTGTATATTCCCATTTCCGTCTTGCTTAATAGTTATTAATTCATTTTCTTGATACCTGTCTACATTTATTGTTGTTATTCTATTTATTTCTATTGTTACTATACTTTTTGCTTCATCTATACACAGTTTCTCGAATATAGGATTAATGGCTTTTAGCATATTTATCATTACAAATATAGCTATAATTAGAACTAATATTATTTTTATTATCTTTTTATAATTTTCATTACCTTTTTTCCCTCCATACATTACTTTGGGAAATCGTATTTTTGTTCTTGAATATATCTTATCCATATTTTACCTTCTCGGTTAAAAAATAATTGCTATTTGGCATAGCTGAACAGCACAGACAAATAACAATTATTTTCCAAACTTAACTAATGTTATTCTTTGTGCAAACATATTTGGGAATAAATAATTGCATTCCTACATCAATTTTATTTGGATCTTCTATTTCATTTAGTCTCATTATATCTTCTATTGTGCTCCTATATCTTTTAGCAATTTTCCATAAACTATCACCTGGTTTAACAAAATATATTGTCATACTGTATGGATTTTCAGTACATTTTTCTTCATTAATATTTACATCCTCTATAATGTTCATATTTATTTGATTATATTGACTCACCTCAAAATTCAAGTTGATGTTTAGCGTGACTTCTGAGTCTTCGATAACAAAATCTTGCATTGCTATTTCTATATTTGTATCTATTTTACTACTTTCTGTAACCTCCTCATAGTCCATTACATACATAATTGGTATAGTTTTAGTTATCCCTTCTACTGTTGTTTGATTGTTAGAGGTAATTAAGAAATCTACTTTTATTTCTCCATCATATTTTATCTTTCCCCTAGAAATAGTTGCACTATTAATGTTAGGAGTAATTCTTATGTCTCTTATTTTCTCCCCTGCTAACTCCTGTATTTGCATTTTTTCTCTTATTTCATATACATCACTTTTGTTCTTTTTATCTACCATTGTCACTATATTTCTAGAGTTAAACTCTAAATTCATACTTGGACTATATAAATCTTCTAATATTTCTATTTCTTCTTCTCTAATTGCATTACATGATACATCTAATTCTATTTCAACATATATAGAATGTTCTTCTTCTGAATTAGGTTTTATTAATATATTCCTAATTGTATATTTGGTATCACATATATCATTATCAGAGACATTAAGCATTTCAACAAATCCCATTATTGGTATTTTTTCTTCCACATTTCTAATTCTATTATCTTCTGTTAGATACATTATTTTAACATCTGCATCTGCTTTAGCTAATATCTTATTATAACTCATCTTACTGTCTTTATTTATGATACTAAAATCTACTCTTAGTATTTCTGCTAGGTTATCCCCTGAATCAATTTTTATAGTTTCTTTTGCATATGTTTTTGTAGAATTACTACCAATTACAGAGTTGAATTTTACATTTTTTCTAATCTCTTGAATATCTTTTATGTTTTGAATATTATTTACTATGTCCAAATCTTCATTAGCATATAAGGTTATTTCTACTTCTAGCTGTATATTTAAATTTACTTTTCTTCCATTTAAAACTTTACATTCTATTGATTTTATTGTGACTTTCTCATTAGCATTCATTCCATTTAATGCTTCTTTGCATTCAATTATTTGTTTAAAGTCAATATTAGTGTTTATTCCTCTTATGTTATCTGTTTCACTATCTGCTAAATAAATTAAGTAAACATTTACATTTCCATCTAATTTTATCTTCCCATCTGATACTTCTTTTCTATATATGCATACATTCCCACTTGTACTTACTGGCTTTAATATATCAGGTTTTATATCTGGAATTATAGCATCCTCTTCTAAGATAAAATTTTGTGTTTTTTGAGTTACTATTCTATTTATACATATATTTTTCTTTACTGTTTCTACCTTCATATTTTATCCTCCTTATTTTTAATATATATATGTATAAATGCTTAAAAAAATTCCTAGTTTTACTAGGAATTTCAAAAATCTTACTATTTTAAATATTTATTTTTCATTCTATTTTATACAATAGCCACTTTTTTAGCTTTTTTTTCATCAAATATTGGTATGTCTAATGGTAAATAATCTGTACCATTAAAAATAGATACTTCTACACTTTTTGTTAATATATCTGTATAGTTATATGATATATTTCCCTCGTCTTTGTCACATTTTATTACAAATAAATTTGAATAAACATTTTTTACTGTACCTACTTTTTCATATATTTTACTTCTTCCTAATGTTCCTTTTATAAGTATCTTTTGTCCTATTTGTGCTTCAATATCTGTCTTTACATTATCTATGTCACTTTTACAAAACATATAACCACCTACTTCTCTATTGATGTTCAAATTATAGCATTTATACCATTAAATGTCAAAAAAACTTAGCTAACATGTTTCTTTCATATCCTTACTCTTCCAATTGTTGTATAGTTTCTTTGCATTCTTATTACATTTGTGTTACAGTTTTGTTACAGAATTGTAATATTTTGTTATATTGTATATTTTTTCTTTCTTCCCCTTGAGGTTATTCCTCCTACTCTTTTATTATCGTCTTTTAGTAAATATGATATTTCTTTCATAGTAATATTTTTTTCTTCTGAGGTTATTGCAACTTTTTCTGCAATTGTTAATGGATCCATAAAATCTATTAATACTCTTGCTGGAGATGAGGCAAAGTTTGCTCCTGATTCCATAATTGCTTCAAAAAAGCTTTGGCATGCACCTGCAAATATAACTAGCTCCCTATCCACAGAAGCTTTTCTTGCCTCTTTTACTGTGTTTATAAAATATCTAGAATTTCTATAATTATATATATCTGTAAAACCTGTTCCATTCTTTATCATTCCATCATGTGCTAGTTTTTAATATACCGAAAAAATATTAGGTACTTATATTCCACTCTATTTCAATCTTTCTTGTTTTTGTTTCTGGATTATAATAGCCTATGTGAATTTTTGATATAAATTCATCCAATATACTTCTAGTTAGACTTTCAATTTTTTTATATTTTTTTAATATTTTTTCTGTATCATACTTTTCTAGTTTTTTCTTATTTAAGTCTAATAATTCACTTTCTATATTTCTTAGTCTTTCTTGAAAATGTCCAATATCTATACTATTTTTATTTTTTATCATTGTAAATTCTGTTAAATCAATAATTCCATTCGCTCTATCTTCATATAGTAATGATATTGTGTTTTGCTTTTTACTTATATTATTTTCTAATTCCTTCTTTTCTTTTTGTAATAATTTTATTTCATCTTCTAAAGAATTAACTACTTTCTGTTCATAATACTTTTCTTCTACTAATGATTTATCATAATATATATCCAATTGTTTATTAATTTCATCTAGTAATATTCTCTCTATCTCCTGTTCATTAACAAGTTTTTTATTGTTACATAAAAATTTAGCAGTTCCATATCTATTTCCACATAACCAATAAGAATATGTTTTATTTCCCCTCTCATGATAATCTCTATATAATGCGTGTCCACAACATCCACATTTCAATTTTCCAGAAAACAATGATATTTCTCCTTTTTTATTTGATTTTACTTTTCTATATCTTTCAAATCTTGCACTTACTATATTCCATGTTTCTTTATCTATTATAGCTTCATGACAATGTGGAACTACTATCCTTTGCTCTTTTGGAATACTCCTTTCTTTTTTATTTTTATAACTTATAATTTCATTTTTATGTTGTATTAATGTTCCAATATATACCTCATTTTTTAACAGATTATATATTGTATTTGTTCTCCATACATGAACAACTGGTATTATTATTATCTGACCTTCAGTAATTTCTTCACTTTCCATTGAATTATATTGTATTATTTCTTTTACTGTTGATTGATATTTATCTGCTATTGCAACTAAGCTATCTCCTTTTTCAACTTGGTATGTTATTCTTTGATCATATTTAACAGTTGGACAATTGAATTTTAAACCTTTTTGATGTTTATATATACTAGGAATTGGTATTTTATTCTCATTCAAATATAAACATATCTTAGTTGCTCCGTTTCCACTTGCATACATTTCGAAAATTTTTCTAACAACTCTTGCTGCATCTTCATCTATTATAAAATGATATTTATCTTTTGGGTCTTTTAGATAACCGTATGGAGCAAATGCACCAGTAAATAAACCATTAGATTGTTTATTTTTTAATACTGCTCTTATGTTTATTGATTGATCCTCTACTTGCCACTCATTTACTAATCCATTTATCTGTCTAGTTTTTTTGTTTCCTATAACAGATGTGTCTGTACTATCTACTAACCCTACAAATCTTATATTCCATGTAATAAATTCGTTATGTAAATATTTTTCTATCATTTCCATACTTCTTGAAAATCTAGATTGGCTTTTGCACAATACAATTTCTGTATTTCCATATTCACAAAACTTTAAAGACTTATTCCATTCTGGTCTATTATCATCTGCACCAGAAATTCCTTCTTCACAAAATATTGCAACAACAACCCAACCTCTCTTTTCACATTCATCTAATAAAATTAACAATTGATTTCTTATACTCTTGCTAACATCTCCATCAATTACATCTCCATCCTCAACAGAAAGTCTTATATATAAAATTACTCTATATTTATCTCCTGTTTCTTTATCTTTAGTATATTTATTACTTTTTTCAAAGCACTCATTATCATTTGTAATATTAAGTTTTAATAAATATTTAATGTTATCAGAAACATATTTTAAATATGTTATATCTAAATGTGATTTTATTTTTTGTACCTCACTATCATCATCTCCCTCTTTTATACTATAATTATTCTTATCTAATGCATCATTTTCATCATTTCCTTCTTTAAATACATTTATTACCATAATCAACTTTCCTTTCCTATTGATTCGGCTAAATGCCTATTTTAATACCTCCATTATTATATTTTTTATTTATCAAAAATAAAAATGTGTGATTTTTATTTTTCATCTAAAATCATTAACTTTGCAATTTTCTCGCACACAATTTCCTTTATTTCTTCAAATGATAATGATTTTGGAAAAGTATAATTTATTTCATATTTACATTTCATAAGCATTCCTCCTTAACAAAATCATATTCTCACTTTTTTATATTATTCATCTATTGTTTACTTAATATTTTCTACATATTCGACTGCATTACTAGGAGAGTATAGCTTTGATAGCACTATAAACTCATTTTTTATATCTTGTATTCGAATTTTTCGATTTTCTTTCATAAGACTTTCAAAAACTATATAGGCATAGCAAAGCATTTGTTCGGCAGTTAATCTCCAGTAAATATCAATATCTTCTATATACTTTACTCTTATCATTTTTAATATTTCTGTTTTATCTATCTTTATTATTTGGGATGAAATCGAATTTAATATATTTTTAAATTCCTCTTTATCTTCAGTGTTTAAATACCCAAATATAAAATAAGCTATCATTTGTTTTACAGAATATCTTTGACTTATTAATTTTTGAACTATTTTTTCATCCATTCCTATTCCTTTCCAATAAATAAAGAAACAAGTAATCAATATACTTATTTCTTAATATCACTATAATTCTTTATTCCTTGTGCAATTTTTAATGCTTCATCTAAGTATTTTATATATCTATGTGGTAATGTTCCAATTCTTTCTCCCAGTCTTTTTTTGTCTATTGTTCTTACTTGCTCAGTTAGTATTGTTGAATCATATTTTATATTTCCAAATGCCTTAACTATAACATGTGTTGGCTGTATTTCATTTGTTTCAATTTTCTTTGTTAATGGAACAATAATAACTGTTTTTGAATATCTATTTCCTGTATTATTTTGAACTATTACAACTGGTCTAACTCCAGACTGTTCACTTCCTACTGTTTCATATAATCTTGCATAATATATTTCCCCTCTATATATCTCTCTTTCCACTTTTATTCCTCCATTGTAATATATTTTAATTGTTCTCTATATCATTAGATAGCAATTTGCTAAATTGCTCACAGATTTTATCCCACCTATCTGCTTTTTTCACAGATTTGCACTCAATACGTGCGACGCTCTTAACGCTCAAGTTATGACTATGCAAGTGTTTTCAACCTATTACTATCCTCGCCTCATTAAGTGCTACTTAATGTTTTTTAGTGTATATGAGTGTTGTTTCCCACACTAGCTCCAGTAATAGTGTTTCTAATGATATTATTAAGTTGTCAAAGTACATTTTCTTTATTAAAAATTGAATAAAGTGAGAAAGTTTTTATACCCTCTCACTTTATTCCTCACTTTACCCCCTGTTTTTTGTTAGTAAATTAAAAATTTTTTAAATTTTTTTGTAATTTTCTAATTCCTGCATCAACACTTCTTTTAATAACCGAAACATCACGTTTTTCTATTCTTGCTATTTCAGTGAGTGAAAACTCATCTACAATAAACATATATACTCGTCTATTCTGTGGTATTGGTAAATCCCAAATTTTTCTGATAATTTCTCGTTCTCCCTCTTTCTCTAATAACATTTCTTCCATACTAGGTGCTTTATGTACTGCTCTTATATTTATTTGGCATTCTGTCAGTTGTAAATGTTCTATGTGTCTATCAAATTCATTTCTTTGTGATTTATCTTCATTTTTTCGTCTTTGAAATTCATTATTTATAATTTTATTCATTTTTGCAGACTTTGCCGTTCCACTCAAACTTTTATATGTAGTAATAGTTTTTAAATCATTATTAAGAAGTACATATACTTTTATTTTTTTAGACTTATCTTTCAAATTTTTTCCTCCATTCAATTTCAAATTTTGAAATTGAACTAGGAGGACTACGACAACCATTGGTAAAAATTAATTTGTTTTGTTCATACTTAAAAAAAAAGAAATCACACTTATTCTTGTTATTTACAAAAATAAATCTAATCTCTTTTTTGGCATAATAATATTTAATTAAAAAGCTTGTATTTATTATACACCAACACATCACTCTAAAACTTTGAAAATAACCCCCATTTACAATTCAAAAAATTTTATAAGTTGGTGTATTTAATAAAATTCTAACTTTTAACTTATAAAACTTTTTTACTGTTACTTTTTATTGAAATGATACGTTTTAATAAATTAATAATTAGTTTTACGCTTTTGTAAATATATTATGTAAATATTATACCATATCTATCTTGTCGAAATCTGTCGGTTTTTGCGAAAATAAAAAAAGTATATAGAACCTCATTTTTTGACATTCTATATACTTTTTATTATATAATTATTGTTTCTAATCTATAATTCTCATTCTCTACGCTGTATGATATTTCCAAACTTTTTCATTAAATCATTATAGTCTTTTCTACTAACTCCTGTATTTTCTAAATCTTTAACTTTCATTAATTCTTCCTCGTCCATATCTTCATCTTCATAGTACTTCAATAATTGAATATATACTACTTCAAACTCACATTCCGTATAAATTTTATTTTTAATCTTTATTCCTAATTTTTCCATTGTTTTAAATTCTTTATCTATAAAGTATTTATTTAATTCAATAATTTCATTATTATGGTATCTATCGTTCCATTCTAAATATTCTTTATCTATTAATTGATTTCTTATTTTAATTAAACTTTCATATGTTATATTATAATCTATAAAAGGCTTTTTTATATATCCTGCAACTTTTATTTCATCAGTTATTACATCCTGCTCTCTATCAGCAGAAATAACTAAAAACTCAGGAGAGTTTTTTGTACCATAATACTTTTTTATAATATCTAAACCTGTATATCTATTATTTCTTAATAGATCTGTTATTACAATTTCTGGTTTCAAGTTTTCTATCATATCAATTTCTTCCTCATCAGTATTTGCAATTCCTAAAATTTCTATATTATTATATTTTCTTAAATATTTTGCTAGAAAATTGCAAAACTCTTTATTATCATCTGCAATTATTATTTTAACTTTTGGATACATATTATTACTCTTCTCCTTCTTTATTATTAAATTTCTTTATAGTTTCCTTTACTGCATATGAATAAATTTCCTTAATATTAACTTTTAGATTCTCATTTATATCATTGACATATTCAAAAATCCCATCATATATTTTTCTTTTTACTTTTTCATCTATTTCAACATTCTCATCAATTAGTTTTATTATTCTTTTTATAGTATTGTTTTTTTTAGGTCTAGCTATTTGTAATAAAATTTCATCAAAATCCTGTTGTTTACAAATTTCATCTACTAAAATTAATTCTAATTCTTCCATATTTCCCCTACTTTATAATTTTCTGCTTTAGGTTTAAATAGTCTACCAAGAATGGCAAATAAATATTGTAAAATATAAAATAATAATTATAAATAGAAAGGAATTGTCATAAATGCGAGTTAAAAAATTTAATGGTAAATCGAATGTTATAGGCAAAAATATAAAGAAATATAGAGAACTTCGCCACCTTACCCAAAGAGAGTTATCAAATAAACTGGCACTACTAGGTATAGATATTTATCATTCGGATATTTCCCAAATAGAAAATCAAAAATTGTTATTAAAGGATTTTGAAATAATTGCATTTTGTAAAGTTTTCAATGTATCCTATGAACAATTATTTGAAGATACTGATAATATATTTGATTAATTATTATTATTTTACAATGTTATTAAACTTATATAACTATTAGGCTTTATACTGTTGTTCTTCCATCAATCAATCCTTGTAAGTAAATATAAACTTTCTCCAATTCATGTGTTTTATTTATATTTCTTTCAAATTCATTTACTTCTGTTTCTAGTATTCTTGTTGAAAAGTAATCATGTGCCTTATTATATTTGTCTTGCAATTTCTTATACTTTTCCATCTTTTCTAATTTATTACATACCATATCAAGCCTTATTTCAACAAACTCTTCAAAGTCATCTAGAAAATCCTCTGTTTCCTTATTCATATTTTGTTTATTTAAATTTATAAAATTACTAATTAACTCTGTCATTCCTTTTTTTTGCATTTTAAAAACCTCCTATTAATTATTTTCATCCTTTACATCATATAGTTTTCTGATTTATAAAAATCTCAATGAACTACTATATAAAGCTTTTACCTATAATACCTCATTCTTCCTTCTAATTTTTCCTTTTCTATGTACGCAAAGAATATTTTAAAAAAATATAGTATTATTAGTTAAAAGTATTTTTTATGAGGTGAGTAATACTATATATATGAAAACGAAAAAGTTAAATGGCTATTCAAATATTGTTGGTGCTAACATTCAAAAATATAGAGAACAAAAAGGAATTTCCCAAGTGGAACTATCTAATAAACTTGCTTTATTAGGTGTTACTTTATATCATTCTGATATATCTCGTATTGAAGCTAATACTTTGTTTATTCGTGATTTTGAGCAGAAAGCCATTTGTGATATTCTTGGAATTACTTACAATCAATTATTTGAAGATACAGCTAAATATTTTGAGTCTTAATATTCATACAGTGCTATGAATATTTTTTTGTTTTGCCATTACTGAGTACACAGTTTTTAATAAAAAATATCTTCTCATACTTTTTTTATAGACACAAGTTTATTTATTGAATAAATTTATCTACTATTACTCGACCAAATACTATCTTTTGTATCTTACATTTTCTCCTCCTTCCTGAATATTTTATATTTTAATTCATTTATAATTATAGTTAGTTTTTTATGATTAGTCAACCCTTGCGTGTTGTAAAATACTCTCTATTATGTGTATATCTAAATAATGAATATTTATGTACTAATTTTCATTAAAAAAAGAACTAGATTATTCTAGTCCTTTATATTCTATCATTCAAAGCATTGTATATTGCAATATTCGTTAACTTATATACAGATATTCCATACTTTGCTCTTAACTTTTCTAACTCTCTATAAAATCCTTCTCTTATCGAAAAATTATGAGCCTCTACAATTTCATCTTCTGCTCTTTCATATAATTTAACTTTTTCTGTTTTAATTAAATTTTCTATTGATATATTTACCAAATTACTTATATTTGTATCATATTCTTCTACAATTTTTTGTAAACCTTCATACAATGTATTATCTATTTCTATTCTTCGTCTTAAAATTTTATCTTTTTTCCATAATCGTTCTTCAAATATACTCATTTCAACCTCCCTGCTACACTATTATAACGTAAATAAAATATCCTTTTAACTCTTTTATGTAATGTATTTTATATTTTTATATAATGTATTATGGTGTATGTAAGGGTTGTATAATATTCATTCTTTTCATTAATATTATAATAAATATCTTCTTTTGTTTACTTTTATTTTGAAACAATAGAAAAGGGAACAATCAGAATAATTATGATACTTTATTTATTACAGTCCTTATAATAGTTCTTGTATCTGGCTTTGTATCATTGTAATAATGAAAATACTTTTTCAACTTTTCTATTTCACATTGACAATACATTTTATCAGTAGCTCTTACTATATTATTTTTTACATTATGAACTGATGTATTATTAAATTCTGCTACAAAAGGATATACATCTGTCTTTAGATTATTAAAGTCTTTATTTGGCATATTAATAATAATATATTCTATTGCTGTAACTAAATATTGTGTTCCTAAATTAGACATATCATAATTTAAATTAAGAATTTCGTTAATAATCCTTTCTTTTACTGTATATTCTACTTCTATTTTATTTTTCAATTCTATCAATTCATTTATCTTTTTTATAATTTCATTCATATTGATATTTTTATATATTATAGAAAAAATTATATCATTTATACATAATTTATTATAATTGTATAAATTTTCTGATATTACTATAATAGATTTTTTATATTTTTCCTTATCTTTTAGTAGTTTTATAAATTCAATTTCTGTATTTATATTTAAACTTAATATAACTATATCTATATCATTCCTATTATTCAATATATTCAAAGCCTTCTTTTCATTTTCCACTATATTATAAACCTGTATATCTTGATTTGTTTTATTTATATTATTCATTATTTTAATTGCGTATTCTAAATTGTCATCTACGATTAATATTTTTATCATTATTCTTTCTTATATGCTCCTTAATCATATAATTCTATTCTCTTAAAATTTGTAGTATCATAATTTATATTCAATTTTTCTTCTGTTACAACATTTCTTTCAAAAACAAATGATGTTTCCCTGTAAAACTTTTCATTACTTTCTATTAGTCTTATATCAGTTAAGTTATTTTTATCAATCCAATATTCATTGTAATTTATTTCGTTACCCTCTCTATAAACATACCATTCTCTTTCTTCAAAAAATTTTATTTCCATATCCTTATAATCTATATTCTTAAAGTCATCTAAACTTGCATGATATCCTATATCGTCTAATATATATTTATTATCAACATAAGAAGAATGTTTAATAACATCTGTACTATTTTCATCATTAATGTGTATTTCTTTAATACTATTATCATTAATATCTATTTCTGTAATTTTATCTGAACCTATTTCGCCATATCTTACTTTTTCAGTTTTATCTGCATTCATACTTTTAAAATTTTCATATATTTTGAATTTACTATCTTTACAATAAATATCATTACTTATTTCAAAACTTCCTGTTTCAAAATAATTTTTGTATATATTTTTTTGAGTCAAATGATAATTGTCTAATTTCATATTTTCATCGTAAATTTCTTGAATATTATCATATAAAGTCTTATTAAATTCTTTATATATTGTACAGCCTAAAAATATTATAGCTATTATTGATATAATAATACTACTAACTTGTAATATACCTTTATGCATTTGTAGCTTTTTATTGACCTTTTTTATTTTTTCCACTTCAATTTTAGTATCATTTTTTAACTTGTCTTCTTCTTTAACAATATCCATTTTCATAATATCTAATTTATTTTTGCAATTACTACACTCTTTTATATGTTCTTCTATAAATTCTTTTGTGTCATTAGTTACATCATCTTCTACATATATGGGAAGTAAGTCTAATACAATATTACAAATCTTTTTATTCATTTTCCAATTCCTCCTTTAATTTTAATTTACCTCTATAAAACCTAGTTCTTGCCCATTGTTCAGATTTATTAAATAAATTTCCTATTTCTTTAAAAGTTAAATTTGAATGCATTTTTATAAGCAAAATTTCTTTAGTTGTGGAATCTAATTTGTTTATCTCTTGATAAACTCTTAATAATTCTTGTTTATCTTCTATATTTTCAAAATCCGAATTATAAAGTGTATTTTCTTCTAAAGGAACAAATTCTATTTTACTTTTTCTTTTTAAATAATTATTCCAATTGTTTTTTGCTATTTTACACAACCATGTATAAATACTACTATTTCCTTTAAAACTCTCTGTATTTTTCATTGCATTATAAAATGTATCTTGTAATATTTCCTCAGCTATATCATTATTTTTGCATAATGAATAAATATATTTATATATCTTTGAAGCATATTTTTCATACATTTCTTCATTCACAAATACTCCCCCTCATGTATATAGACAACTGAAAACTAAAAATGTTACAAAAATTTTAAATAAAATTGTTTTTTTTGTATTTTTTACTTTAATTATTGTATAATTATAACATAGTCTAATTTTTGCATAGGCATTTACTAATTGTCATTATATATTATTTTATAATCTCCTATTCTATAGCTATTTAATTCTGTATGATAATCTTCAAATTTTACATATATAATAATTGCTTCATCATCATTTAAATTATCTATTTTTTCTTTTAATTTATTATCATTTTTAATTTCTGTATATATTTTATTATCATCATGATTAAAATCTAAATATAATCTTAGATTACCATCATCCATTATATTATCATAAAACACTTCTTTTTTATCTGTATTTTTCACATAACTTAATGCTTGGTAAAATCCTTTTGAAAAACAGACTGATTTATCAATTACATTAGAATAATATGAATAGAAATATATATTATAACTTATAAATAGTATCACATAAATACTAATAGTTATGACTATATATGCTTTTTTATATTTAATATATTCATAAATTATATATATTCCCTTTGCTGATAAAATCAATAATATATACCATACTGAATTCAATCTGTTTATATTAGTGTTGTTTATAATAAATCCTGTTAATATACTTATACTCAACCATATAAGCACTAAAAATAATTCTATATTTATTTTCTTCTTTTCTTTTGCTATAGTTTTAATAATACTTATAATAATTACTATTATAAATACAATCGTTATATGATATGTAGTTCCAAATATAGCTGATGAATTCCATTCTTCTCCATCTGATTGTATAAACATTACTCCTATTGTTGCAATTATGTTATTAAATAACTGAGATAGTTTGTTATCAGAAAAAAATAACATATCTTGAGTTCTTGATAAATTAGGATAATATGGAATAGTTATATTGAAAATTTTTATTTGTGTATTTATATGTAAAGCATTTATTGCAAACATTAGTATTATAGGCATTGCAAATACTAAAAATAAAATAATGCAAATTATTGCATTTTTATAATTTATAATTTTATTCTTAACTAAATAAATGCAAAATATTAATAGGAATAATGGTACAAAATATATTGCCACTCCATAACAATATAATGTTATTGCATAAAATATCATTGAAATATATATTAGTTTATTATTACTTTTTGTAATTCCTGTATATAGTAAATCCATTGCTATTAATAAAAAATGTGGAAACATATTACAGTCTAATGCCCAAATAGACTGTAATATATGCCAAGGAGAAATTACAAGTACAGCTAGTCCAATTAGAGCAATTTTTTCATTCTTTGTAATTTTCTTCGTAAAATCGTAAAACACAAATAGTGATATTATACTAACAATTAACATAGGTAATCTTGCTGTAAATAATGAATAGTTAAAAATCTTAAAAATTAATGCCATTAAATATAATAGCATCACACTTTGTCCTCCCCATCCTTGCAAATAGACAGGAAATGATATTCCATTTGCATCTTTACCAGTATCTGCTATGTCTTTGGCATTTATAATTGTCATTATTTCATCACCATTTATTTCTGAAATTGCATTTGGAAAATTAACAATTCTTATTATAATTCCTATATTTATTAGTATTATAAATATTATTTTTTTCTTATCTAAATACTTCTTTTTATTATCTTTCATTCTCTATTTATCCTCCCACAGATTATTATTTTTTATTTGCTATAATTTGACAATTTACAATTTTTTCTCATATATATAGACATCTAACTCTACAAAAAGTTACAAAAAAATAAAATTTGTGTCTAAATGTGTCTTTTTATGTTGTTATTTATTATTTGTGTTATTATTTATATGAGAAATTAAGCAATAATAATTGTTTGTTTAGGTAGATTAGAAACTTCTTGTTTCTTTTCTATATAATAGCTGTGGAGCCACCAATAAAGGAGAATTTATTATGTTAAAGAAATTATTTGCGTTCCTTCTTACAGCATCACTTATGACTGCTATGCCTCTTGAGGTTTTCGCTGCAGAACCCGATACAAATGGAGTTATCCCTGAAGTTACAGTTACTTCTGAGGATGATGGAATTGTTCCATATTCAAGCATATCGGGTTATTACAGTGGAACTGTTACTCCTCAGAATCCAAAGGTTTCAGTACCTTTAAATAGTGATGGTTCTGGTGGAGTTGGCATAACTATTGTGACTGAATGTTCAGTAACGGAACCTATCAGAGTGACTGCAACTGCGTACGGTGGTAGCAAGAATGCTACATTTATTGATAGCAAAAAAAATAATCTCATTAGCACAAATGGTACGTATTACTTCGTGGACGGTATAACTCACTATGGAAACAATTCTGTTCTTTTTACTTTTTCTAATCTTCATCAGAATATGAAAGTAACCATTCACATTTATGGATAATGTGAAATAAGACAGAGCAAAACTAATTGAAACTATAAACCCATCCACAGCTATTATTTTGAGGAACGATAAATCGTTCCTCATTTTCTATTTTCTTATACATTTGCTAATATATTTAATTTTTCGACACTCCTTGACATTATTAAATAACTTTGATAAATTATTTACAATATATTTGTGAAAGGGGGTTATATCATAATGAATAAAAGTGAATTAGTAGCAAGTATTGCTCAAAAAGTAGGTTCTTCAAAAAAATCTGCTGAAGAAAATTTAGATACTTTAATTGAAATAATTTCTGAGGAATTAAAAAATAAAGGTAAAATTCAACTTGTTGGATTTGGCTCTTTTGAAACAAGAAAACGATCTGATAGAAAGGGTAAGAATCCTAGAACTGGCGAAGAATTAAGAATACCAGCATCTACTGTTCCTGTGTTCAAAGCAGGTAAAGTGTTAAAAGACGCTGTAAATAAATAAAAAATTTTGGTACTAACTATCTCAGTTAGTACCTTTTTCTATACTCTCCTCTCAGTCAAATATAATGGTGTTCCATAACCATAAATGACATTACTATTAATATTATATTCTTTCTGTCTACAAGTATCCCCACTAGAATTTCCTTCTATTGTATAAACTATATCATTTTCCGTTTTTTGTACAATGCCAACATGATCGGCAAGTCCATCTTGCTCCCAGTCGAAAAATATAATATCTCCAGATTTTGCGATATATCCTCTATCTTTCCATAATCCTTTTTCCTTAAAAAAAGGCACTCCTTCATATTTACAACTAGAAAATTTAGGTATAGTTCCACTTTCTATATATCCACACTCATTAGCACACCAACTTACAAAAATTGCACACCATTCTACATGCTCGTTAAATCCATACCACTTCCAAAACTTTTCTCCTCCAACATTTCCAACTTGCCCCATAGCTACTGCAACAATACTACTGTTTTGTTCTGTGCTTTCTCCAAACATCATTGCACAAGCCATTCCTACAATGCATAATACTAAAATTACAACGAAAGCTATCCACCCTCCTGCTAAAAATAGCGACAACATTGATTTTGCAGTTACCACTGTTGTTTTTACAGCTTTTATGGTTGCTTTTACTCCTATTTTTATTCCTTTAATTGTTGCCTTTGTTCCTTCTTTAGCACCTTGATATGCTTTTTTGCTCGTTTTTATTGCTATTTTTTCAGTTTGTTTTGTTGTTTTGTATGCAAATTTTCCTGTTCTTTTTGATGTTTTTATTGTTTTTCTGCCCTGTTTTAATCTTTTTGTTGTTTCTTTTGCCTTTCTCTTTATTGTTTTATTTGATTTCTTTTGTTTTATTTTTTGTACTGTATAATTTGCATTTTGTTTCGTTTCTTTTACTGCTTTTTTTGCATATTTTTCTAAATCTACAATTCCTCTATGGTATATCCCTTTTTCTGTTTCTATTATTTTATTTATGCTATATTCATTTGGATTATTATTTTCTTTCTCATCTACATTTTCTTTTGTTTTTCCTATATTATTTTTTAATTTTTGTTTATATAATGCTTTTCTATCTAATTTTTTTATAGGTATTTTTGCATCTTCCTTTTGTTTTATTCTTCTTTGTATTTCTGTCAATTACTTCACACCTCCTAGATTACTTTTTTTGCTACAACTACTAATCTTCCGATTTTTGTTTGAGTATTCACAAGTAGATAATGTAATCAACCTATCTCCATATTGTGCTTTTTTTCCTGTATTATAAAAAGAGAGTTCCATACATTTATTTACAAATATATTAAACTCTTTTTCATCTTTTAAATTATAATAATTGTAGTAATCAAAACCTTTTGAACTATATGCTACTGTTTTGAATACTGCAATTATTTCATATTCTGCATACTCTTTTAAAGTATGAAATTGTATTATACTATGCTCATTGTAATACTTTTCCTTTTTATAATTTTCTAGTTCTCCAAAAACTCTCTTTCCATTTATATTATGACCATATATTATTAAGTTGTCGCTTTTTTCTATATCACAATTTTCTGCCATATATGGTGTTCCATTACTTGAATAATTTTTATAAAAATTCCTAGTCAGATAATAATTAGGACTATATTTTGATTGCATTATGGGATAATTCATATTTGTATTTTTTATCCTTATCCACCCAACAACATCACTATTGATTTTATACAGTTCTTCAAGATTAATTTCATCTTCTTGTATTTGTTCTTTTTCGTTGCCTTCATTGTTTGCAATAACTATCAATTCTTCAAATATTTTCTCTTGTTTTTTATCTTCTTTACAATCTCTAAAAACAAAGTAACTACTAATAAGCATTATGCCTATTAGTAGTATTATTGTTATTTTATACATGACTTTTTTCATTCCTGCACCTCGAACTCTTTGGGCTTGGTTGTCATTAATTTGTATAACTCTGTATTTTTGGGAAATATATTTTTAAACGGTATTATTGCATTACTTACTTTTATTAATCCTTGACCTGTTCCTGAGTTAGTAATAAAACTTAGTTCTTTTTCTGATATTTGCAATAGTTCTGCTAGTTTTTTCCTATCTGTTGCTGACTGATTCAACATTATTACAAGTTCACTATTAGATAACATTGTTGTTGCTTTTTGATTTTTCAATATATCTGCAATGTTTTGTGTTATCCCTGTTGCAAAACCTCCGTATTTTCTTATCCTTCTCCATAATTTTTCTATAAAGAATGATGTATATGAATGTTTGAATAATAGATAAATTTCATCTATGAAGATATATGTTGTTTTTCCTTGTATTCTATTTTTTGAAATTCTGTTTAATATGCTATCTAAAATCACCAACATTCCTATTGGCATTAGTTGTCCTCCTAGGTCTATTATATCATAGCATATTATTCTATTGTTTACTTGTACATTAGTCTGTTTCGCAAATGTATTAAGACTTCCTTTAGTAAACAATTCTATCGATAATGCTATGTCTTTTGCCTCTCTTTCTGGTTGTCTTAGTAATACTTTTCTAAAATCTTCCAGTGTTGGTGGTGTTCCTTGATATTTTCTATTTTCGTAATCTTGATATACAATTTTTACACATCTATCAATTAGTGATTTATCTTTTCCTATTCCATTATCCGTTCCCATGATTTGTTCACATAGTGAAAGTACAAATTCCGCTTTATCATTTAATGGACTCTTTCCCTCTCCATAATCCTTATTTATATCTAATGCATTAATATGATTATTACTATTTGCAGATATTTTAATTACTTCTCCTCCAAGATTTTTTATCAACGCTCTATATTCTGCCTCTGGATCTATTACTATAATATCTGCATCCTTATCCTGCAACGCTATTTCCGTAATCTCTTGCTTTGCTGTAAAACTTTTTCCACTTCCGACTTACGCCCAAGATAAATGAGTTACCGTTTAGTAACTCATGTCTATCTATTAATATCATATTTTTAGAAATGATATTTTTTCCATAGAATATCCCATTTGTATCTTGAACCTCTTGAACTTTAAAAGGCATAAATGATGACAAACTTTCTGTTGTTAGTGTTCTATTTAACTTTATTTGATTTATTCCATATGGCAATACAGTATTAAGTCCGTCTAATTGCTGATAATTGAATATTCCTAACTGACACATGCGTTTACCTGCGATTGCTTTTAGGTTTTCCGTATCATTATCTAATTCTTCTTTAGTATTTGCTGTATGAACTATTGTTATTGTTGCTAGAAACATCTTTTGATCTCGTGTCATCAAGTCCTCTAAAAATTCTTTACTTTCTTCTCTTTGTTTTTGTAACTCAAATGGTATCTCTGCAGAAAAATTTCCATTTTCATTTTGGCTTTTCTGCCACCTTGCTATATCTGTTTCCACTGCCATTATTTTATCATTTGCAAGTTTTATTGCTTCCTCTATTGGAACTGCTTTCATGTCAATACTTAGCATCATATTCTTATTTAGGTCTGTTAGTTCTGATATTATATCATCATTTAAAAAGTTTGCAAATTCCTTTATAAATAGTACTCTCCCATACCTATTACCCATTTTAAAGAAGTCTGTTTTAAATTCAAATATGTCTGGACAAATATAATCCTTAAAACTATGTCCTTTTTGCATTGTTTTTTTAATATCAAAGTTGTATAAATCTTCTTCTCCTGTTCTGAAGAAATCATGAAATACCCTTAGTCTTTCATTTATATCCAGCTCTGTAATCTTAGAGCCTAATTTTGAAAAGCCATTACTTAATTCTGCACTTGTTCTATTTAAACACATTTCTGCATCTTCTACTTTTCTCTTGTTTACTGTAATAGTCATTATCTTTTCTTGTATTATTCCCTGTGCCTCCATTGTATTTTGTAATAACATATTATTGAACTCTTTTCTATACTTCGTTAGATTATCATTTCCTAACTGCATTTTTATTTTGTTTTCAAAATCAATACCATTTAACTTCCTATTTACAATAGTTATTTTAGGTAATAATGAATAGTCTAATAAATTTAATATACTTCCATAATCTATTGCAATCATCTCTTGTTCTTCCTTATCTGCTACAATATAATTTATATCTGTAAATCTATAACTTTTTGAGTAGTTATTTCTCCCAACTTGAAATGTTCCATTTTCGTATATCCTCTTGATTGGTATTGCCTTTTGAACACTTTTGGGTATTTTCATTTTTTCCTTGTCTTGATTTAATTTTAAAAATCCCATTAAAAATCTCATGTTGCTTTTCCTCCTTCTTTTTCCTTCTATATTCCTGTTCTAATAATTCATTATACATATTTTCTGGTTTAAAATATAAAACTTTTGGCATTAGAATTTCTGACTTAACCCAAGTAATTATAAATTGTTCTGCATTCATTCCGTTATACCTTACAAAGCCTAAAAACCCAAATGGAATAGCACTTAATATACATAGCCAAGATAATGTTTCTAAACCCAAATGATTTCTTAATAAAAAATATATCAATACTGCTACTCCACAAGCTAAAGCAGAAAATATACATTGCCTCATAGATAGTCCAAAAAATACTTTTTCTTTATAGTCCCTTATCTCCTTGTTTATCTTAATTTCCACTCCATTTCCTCCTACCTAATAACTAATTCTTTGCTTGTTTTTGCTCTTTATATTCTTTTGTTTCTTCTACAACCTTTTGATATATCTGTTTAAAATATTTGTGTATTTCTTCACTACCTTTTTTGTTTCCATTTATTACTAGAAATCTATATTGTCCAGTTCCAAAATTATAATCTACTAATTTATTGTTTATAAATCCTTGTGTTGCAAGTGGTATATTGATTCCATATTGCTTTGCTAAATACAAAAAACAGTTTTGTTCTGTAATACCATTTTCATATTTGTTATCTTTATAAAATTTTAGCTTTTCTGACTTAACGATTTCTCTTAATTGTATTCTGTTTTTTATTCCTTTTACTTGTTCATAAAATTTATTATTAACTTGTTTTATTTTCTCTTCAGCTTTCCTTTGCTGTTCTTCTTTCCAGATTTCATCTTCTTGCTTTTTATTATATAAAAAGTCTTCTCTGCTTTCTTTTGCTCTTTCAAACATATCCATATCACAATGTTTATTTATAAATTTTAATTGACACGTATTAAAATATGACTTTTTATCTATACTTTTTTTGAAAAGCCTTATTATATTTTCTTCATTAAAAATATCTAGCATTTCATTACAGGAATTATCCTTTTCATTATTGTCTAGTACATTTCTTAAAAACATACTGAAACGTATTGGTGCTATTCCTAATTCCCAATAGCAATTTTCTTTTTTATCTTTAAATAACATTTCTTGTCCGTCCCAATTTGCTTTTGTTTTCAGTATGGCTACTTCTTTTCCAAAATAATTTAATTTTGATACAATCTTATTTGTACATTTCAACTTATTGTCTTCAATTAACCATACTTTTTCCATTTCATTTTTTACTAACATAGATTTTATCTGCTCCTCTCTATAATCCCATCATTTCATGAACTACTTTATCACTCATTTTTACTGTTCCGAACTAGCACTAACATATTGAATACTAATTCTCCTAGATAACTCCATACTTGATTTACTGCTTGTGCATTTGCATCTACAACTGGTGGAGAACTTGCAAATTGTGAAAATATAATACAAGCAAGCATTATTATTGCTCCTTCAAGACATACTGCACAAAATCCTTTTATAAAACTTCTACCAATATGTCCTGTTGGCTCTCCTCCAAATGTACTTAACGGAATAGGTGCTATTGCAGTATATAAATATATTTTGAAAAATCTACCATAAACCGAAAGTATCATAACATAAGCTAATACGTTTACTAAGAAACTTCCGTATAAATGCTACTGCCCATAGAGGTATGCTCTCAATAAATCCGACAACTTTCTATTGCTATTATCATTTCTTGTGGCAATTCACTTTGTGTTGCTCCTCCTATTCCTGCTGTCTGCATTATTGTCTGAACTACACCTTGCGTTATTTTAAATATCGCTAACATTAACTCTAATCCGTATGTTATGGCTGTCTTAGTCAATATAAACCTTATAAATAATTTCAAAACCTGTTCAGGTCTTTTTACCTCTGCAAAACTAGAGCATGTTTTTACTATTCCTACTACAAAAAATAAAACAAGTAATGCTAGTCCTATTGCTTGTACTGCTCCATTTATATTTACAATAATATTCCAAATACTACCGTCCTTTAAATGTCTCTGGCGTTTGTGTAACAAGAGTCCATATTTCATTTAATTTTTCATTCCACGTATTTAAGGCATTTTGTAAATTTCCTACAACCCAGTTATCCGACATCTTTTCCTCCTTCATAATCACTCATATTTATATCACTTTCAATCTCATTTCCCCATACATCCCAACCATTTACTTTTTGTCTTGCAAAAAGTTCGATTCTAGGTAGATCTCCCATCAGTTCTACTATCTTCTCTCTTACAATATTTGGTTTTTTACTGTGTTCTTCTATTGGTGTATCTATTACTTGTGATATCCTATTTGATTTTCTACTTATTTTTCCCCTTGTGCCTATTAAACATAATTCTGCATTTGCACGTGTCCAATATCCAAGCCCGAAAAACCAACCAATGCCCTTTTTATTTTTTTTTACCCAAGTAAATCCACATGTTTTATACTTGAATCCCCATCTTATCATCGTTTTTAATCCATCCAATAGGCATGGAAATGTAACCCATAAAAAAAGTACACTATCTTTATCTGCAATATTTTTTATTGGCAAATTGCATATTTCTTCTGTATTCATTGTTTCATAATGATTTCTTGCCGATCTTCCATCTCCTTTCTTTGACCATACCCTATAATTCCATGGTGGATCGGCATAAATAATTTTATATTTTTTCACTTCTCATCCATCCTTTAGATAAACAAAGACAACTCTTAAAGATTTGCCCTTGTTTATTTATATTTTAAATTTGTTTTATCCTCCTGTGATTAAATCAAGAATTTCTTTTGCGAATGTTATTATTACTGCACCTCCTAATGTCATAAATCCACTCGCTCTTTGTGCTGGGTCATGGCTCTTTAATGCCATTCCGATTTGTACGATTCCCCAAAGCAGTAGTATCATTCCAATTGCTTTTACTATACTAAAAATAAAAGTTGATAAATTATTTATAACTGTTAATGGATTATCTGTTCCAAATACTGTATTTTTCATTAAAAAAAACGCAACAAATATTGTTGCTACCTTTAAACCTATACTAATTACTTTATTTCTTATTTTCTTGTTCTTTTTCATTTTCATATTCCTCCATTAAATAATAAATTTCTATATCTTCTTCAGATAAAAGTTCTGTATTATTTTTTTCTGCTCGTTTATATTCTGTTATGTCTTTAAGCTTGTTTATATCTATTTCGTTTGGTTCTAATTGTAATATACTTGCATTTGCCCTATCTATTCTTCCATGTTCATATGGTTTAGCTTTTCCATCTGTTGTTTCTTTTACATTGGGGTGTTTTAAAATGTTATACTTTTGGTCTATTATTGGCTTTTCTCCTCTTATTAGCAATATTGCTTTATCATTATCTAACGTCCTTATTTCATCTTGCGTCAATAGTTCTCTACCTGCATTTTGATAATTAGTAGAGTAATTTCCAGAATGTCCTGTTGATTTTCCGATATGTGTTTGTGTCTATCGTTTCTTTTCCTAATAGTTCTGACACATACTTATAGCTTGATTGTTCATTCCCACCCAGATATAAGAACTCATCACAATTACCGAACTATGCTTTCCCATTGCTTTTCAAATAATGATTTGAGTTGAGCCATATTTTGTATGATAATTGAAACTGATATATTTCTTGAACGCATTGTAGAAAGTACCTTTTCAAAATCATTTGGTAGAGCAACATTCGCAAATTCATCCATAATGAAATGTACAGATATTGGTAGTGAGCCATTATATTTATAATCTGCTTTGTAATATAATACTTGAAATATTTGTGTATATAATATACTTACTAAGAAATTCATATCTGTACTATTATCTGGAATAATTGCAAATAGTGCCATTTTTTCCTCTCCAAGCTTATCTAACTCTAATTCATCTGTTTTTGTTATTCCTTCTATTGAATCAAGATTAAATTTTTCTAGTTTTGATGCAAGAGTAACATTTATTGATTGTAATGTCCTTCCTGCTCCGACTATGATAATCCTTATAATATTTCACTGCTATATGATTTGGATTTCTATTCTCTAATCTTTTAAACAATATATCAAGTGCTGTTTCATAGTCATCATCATCTTTTGGCTTTCCTGCCTTTAACATTTCAGATGCCATCGAAAAATTTTGTTCTTCCTCTTGAGCCTCATATTTCAAGTAATAAAATAATGCTGATAAAAGCATTGAAGCACTTATGTCCCAAAATGGATCATTTGACTGACTGCCTTTTGGTGTTGTACTCTTAAATAGATTACTTACTAGCTTTTGTATATCATTATCATCTCTTATATAAATAAAAGGATTATAACAATGACTTTTTTCTGTATTGACTAGGTCTAATACTCTTACTTTATATCCTTCTTTTTCTAGTAAGTATCCTGTATCCCTTAAAATTTCTCCGTTTTGGGTCTAATATAACATATGAACTATTGCATTGCATTACATTTGGTTTTCCATAGAATCTCGTTTTACCTGCTCCACTTCCACCTACAACTAATACATTCAAATTTCTTCTATGCTTTTTTGCATTAAAACCTAACATAACATTTTGTGTTAATACTTTATTTTGATTTTTTGGAAATTGCATATATTTTTTGTTTATTTTCTTAGCATTGCCCCACTCTGCTGAGCCATATTCCTTGCCTCTTCTATAATTTCTTCTAGTCGAAAAATACATACCTAATCCTAATAGATAAATTAGTAAAAAAATAAGAATAGACCTCAAACTATCCTTGCAAAATTCTATTTGAAATGGTGTTTCTATTTGTTTTGGCAAATTATTTACAATTTCGATTAATCCACCATCTATATATGGTGCAACTAATAGACTTATCCATATTACTGCAATTCCACCTAATACTAATAAAACAATACTTGTTTGTCTGTTATCGTTCACATGCTGACCTTTCTCGTCTTAGTTTACTTTTTTTCTTTGTTGGGGCATTTACAACTTTTTCAAATAATTCGTTTATTTCTCTAGTATCTTCCTTCTTACCTATTAATTCGTTTCTTTTATCATTTATAATGCTCAATACTTCTCCATAATCATATTTATCTAAAATTAATACTCTATCATCCTTCATTTATAGGCTACCTTCCTTGTTCTTTATTTTTTTTGATTTTTTCCTCTTGTATAAAATATTCATTAACCTTTGTACTAAGGGTTTCAAAGTCTTGTCTTATTCCTTCTAGCTCTTGTCTTATATTTTTACTATCCTTTTGATTAACTAATTCTTGTGGCAATTCTGTAAATTCAAATCCAGTTACATCTATTCCATATTTTCTGCACATCATATATGAAATACAATATGTCTTAAACTCGTTCATCTCACTTTGTTCCATACCTTGCATTTCACTTTTTAGAAATTCTTGGATGACAGTTTTTGCTACATATTCTGGTTTTAACCCTTTACATATATATAGCTTGTTTTCACTTTCCACATATTGTGATCCTTTCTCTCCATTTGGTAAAATATCAACTACCTCTCTTTCAGCTTTACACATAGTAAATAATGCTGATGTTATTTCTCTTGCTGTATAATTTTTTTCTTTTGGTATAGGTGCATTTGTTTGTGAAATATCGTATTCTTCTTTTGGATTATAATATATCTTTCCATTTGACTTATTAGGTTCTAATATTATAATTGCTTTTGCTCCTTCTAATTTATCATATCCCTTGTCTATCCAGTCCTGCTCTGATTTTATTTGCTTTGCATTAGGCTCTGATTCAAGAATAAGCATACAATTACCAACAGAATACTTATAAAATCTACTCAATACGTTCAAATATTCTTTAAACAAATTGCTGTCTTTAACTATATTAAAAGATGCATCAGTAATTTTTTTGTATAACTCTTTTCTTTTTTCATTTTGTTCTTTCCATTTATTTTGATTATTATAATTATTGTTTTTACTTTTGCCTTGTTCAAATATATCATTTAGGTCATTGTTTATTTTTGTTTTTTCGTTCATTTGGTTTGCCCCTTTCTTTTATTCCTTTTTCTTCTCTTACTATTATGATTTTGTTGTTCAAAATGCTTTGGCTCTTTTAAGTGCTTTGCTTTATTGTTTTCTTGCATTTGTTCTTCCTTTTTTACTTCTTTAGTCTTTAAATGTTTAGGTGTATTAGTTTCTACTGCATTTTCATTCTTATCTGTAAATAGTTCTTCTTTTTGCTCTAATTTTTCTTTTTGTTTTAGTTCTTTTTCAATGTCCCTCAATTCTTTTTTTACAGACCTTCTACTATTATTTACCCTGTTTTCTTCTAAGTTCTTCTTGGTATTTAAGGAATGCTCTGACTGACTCTTTTCTTCCGACTGTTCATTACTGGGTGTCTGTTCCTTTTCCTCTTTTGGTGGCTCTGCAAATAACTCGTCTAACATTTGTTCATCTTTGCTTTTTTTACTTAATTGTTCTACTTTTGCTTTTTCTTCTTTCTCCATTTCTTTTTTTATAGTAGCAACATCTGCAAATTTAAACCTTTCTGCTATACGATTTACCTTTGATGCATCTTCTTCTCTTACCATTACATCTACCAAGCCGTCAATTTTTTCATTTTTCTTATTTGCTAAAACGCAATACAATATTCCATACTTTTTTGCCTCTTGTGAAAATTTCTTTAAATCTTCTGCTTTTATTGTAAATATTTTTAGTTGTTTTCCTGTCTTTAGCATATTCGTCAAACGTGTTTTACCTTTTATTTGTACTTTTTCTTTTTGCATTGCCATTAGAAAAGCTATAAGATTTTTTGAGCCTTCCCCTGCAATTTTTAATGTAAAACTTATCCCGTCTAAATAAATTTTAATAAGTTCTTCTGCTGAATCTGATGAGTTCACTTTATTTTCTCCTTTCCTTTTTGTTTATCATCTTTACTTTTGTCTTTTTCTTCTAGTTCGTTTATATTTTCTTTTATCGTTAGCATTCTATTTTCTATGTCTTGACAGTATCCTAACTCCTTGTTTATTTTGCCAATGCAATCTGATAAATTCAAAATTTTATCACATAATTCTTTTCTTTCTTGTACATCTGTAATTTTCGTCCTTTTTCTTCTTAGTTTTGCTCTTTCGTGTAAATATTTCTTTAATTTATCAATAGTTTGTTCTTTAAATGAAAAAAGTTCCTTCGTAGTTTCTATATGATGACTACGAAGGAACTTAATTTCGCTTGATATAATCTCCATTTTTTTTATATCTTTCCTCATATTCGTTGATATTTTTACCTTATTTCTATTATCTGGAAATTTTTTAATCAAATAACAATAGTATAGATATAATTTATATAAACTTCCTCTACTATTGTTCAATTTTTTATTATATTTATTTCTTCTATAATATCTTCTGTTCTGTGTTCTAATTTCTGGGAAAAATACTTTTGGAATTTGTGCATTTAGTATTCTTTCTTCTATATTAATTATGCTATATTCTTCTCCAAAACTTCTTTCAATTCTTATATTTCTTTTATATGGAGGTCTACATAGACTTATTTTGTTTGCTCTTATTGTAACTTTATACCCCATATCTTCTAAAAGTTTTTTGAAATTATCATACGAATAACTTTGTGAAATTGCATAGTCTACATCATCTTTTGTATCAGTATAATAATCTGATTTTTGAATATATGAATTATAGAATTTTGTATAATCTATTTTTAATTTTCCACATGGCTTTTCTTCTATTACACTTAGTCCATATTCTCTACATAAGTCATCTGATGTTTTTCTAATTAAAGCATAATGTTCGACTGTATTTGTATAAACTTTTCCATCTACAAAAGAAACAGAATTTAACACTATATGATTATGATAACAGTTTGTATTAAGATGTGTAGAAACTAATACTTCATATTTATCTCCCCAAATTTCTTCTGCAAGTTTTACTCCTATTTCATGTGCTTGTTTTGCCGTTACCTCTCCTTTTGCAAATGATTGATAGCCGTGAAAAGCTAATATTCCTTTTGTTTTTCCAAAGTGTTTCTTAGTTTGTATCATATCTTGCAATACGGTCTCTGCTATGCAATTTATTCCAGTAACATAGAATTGTTTTTCTGTTTTATAATCTGCCTTTGCATACTCTATTGTATTGTGCAAACTCTTATACAATTCTTTCTCATAATTTTGATTTTCTGTTTTCTCTGGATTAATGGTATAACTTATTACTTTATCTATTCTATTTTCTATCTTCCATATACGTGTAGTTGCCATGATAACCTCACAAATATCTATCTCTTATTTGTGTTCTGAATTTTCTCCATTCTGCAATTTCATTTTTTAATATTCTTTCATCAATAAAATTTCTGTGATAAAGTAATCTTTCAAGTTCTGATAAGGTTCTCATAAATTTTCCCATTTCTCTTGTTGTTACATCATAAAATATTTTATCTGGCTTTTGCTTTATTTCACAACCTAAAGCTGATTCTCTAATAAAACTTGATAAATTTTTTCCTGTTTTATTGGCTCGTTTTTTTATTTTTTCTTTTTCTAAAAAATTCATTCTAATTGGTACAATAATATCTCTTGGATCTTCTTTCAAATTTTTCACTCCTTATTCTTATTGGGGATTGGGGTGTAAACCCCATATTTACATTTGTGTATATACAAATGTGTTGCTTGTTAGGACTATAAAAATTTTTCTAGCGAGATATGATTTCCACATTTCTGACATGTTATTTCGTCTGTATCTACTATTAAATTGTCCTCAATTTCTTCGTTATTTTCATTAAAACTTTCGCTATTTTCTTCTAAGTTTAGTTCCACTTTTTGCATGATTTTATTTATAATTTTTTCAATATCTTTCTCCTTTTCGATGTGATTTTCATTTAAAATTTTATTCATTTTTATTTCATAAACCTCGTTATTTTTATCTATGTTTTTGAATATAATTTTTTCTCCTAGTGCTAATAACTTTATTACTTTTTCAAAGGCTTGTTTCTTATTTTCACCTTCGATTTCTATATTTTTTTCTAATACTTTTCTAATTGTAAATTCATATTTTTTCATATTTATCTTATCCTTCCTATTTCAATTTTTTTCTTTCTTTCTTCTCTTTTTATACCTAGTGATATACACAAATAATCGTTATAGTCTTTTCCTTTTTTAGCAGGTCTGTCTATCACTTCATATCTGTTTGGTATAACCATTTGCAACGCTTTTGTTGCTTTTCTACCTGCTTCATCATTATCTAAACATAAATATATTTTTGTTATTTCTGTGTGCTTTTCTAAATAATTTTGCAAAGCAATAGGAACTTTACTTGCTGACATCTGACCTGCAGGTTGATAAACTCCAGCAAGTGAAAGCATGTTTTTTTCTTCCCAATTTATTCCATACAACTTAAAAAAAGTAGCGAATGATAATGCATCAATGCTACTTTCAAATACATATATTTCATTAGATTTTATCTTACTTTCTAGTCTAAAAGAATATTGTTTACTGCTACCTGTTGCATCATTTTTAAACTTGCTTTCGTTTGTTGCTCTTACCCCTGCATATTTTGCATTTCCCATTTCATCATAACCTACAAATACTACATTGTGATAATATTTTTCCTCATATATTAGATGTTTTTGAATACATTTTTGTATTATTTCTTCATCAATTCCTCGTGATTTTAGATAACTTATTATTTGATTTTCATTTGTATTTTTATCTGGTAAAATTAAATTTTGTATCTTCTTTTTTTCTTCTTGAGGAACACAAATCGGTTTTTTTCCGTTTAATCTCTCAAGTATATATTCAACTGATTCTGGGAACTTATATCCTAACATTCTTTCTACATAATCAACAGCATTTCTGCCTCCTATTCTTCCATTCATATAGTGCCAATATCCATTTGACATTTTCAAACTTGAATGAGTTTTTGTTGAATATTGTGTCCTACAGTCCTTTACTAATTCGTCAGGTTCGCACATTTGAAAGTATGTTATTAAGTCCATTTTCTTTATTTCTTTGACAATTTCTGGAGCAACAAATCCCATAATATCATCTACTTTCTCTTGATTTTTTTCATTTCTTTTATTGTTTCCATTTGATTTTTCCTACCTTTCCAATAAAAAAGAAGTAAATATTTTTATCTACTTCTTTCTTACTTTCATATTTAATTAAATAACTAGACTTAATCATCACTTTCTAAATAGTATCCGTTGCTGTGATATACTGGTTGAGCGTTTGGATGTTCTCTTTCATATATGGCATTCTCCCTAGCACTTATAACATTATCTGCTTTACGCATCTCTCTCTCTAGCTGAGAGTATTTCTGATCACTTAAATTATTAATTCCTGAATCACGAAATTGTATTCCAAGTTTTTCACGGTATGCTTTAATTTTGTCAAGAGGTGCATGTCTATACCATATATCACTACCTTCATTATTTATTTGATAGCCAATACCTTCATGAATTGCACAACCAAATGCTATACATCCTATTATAGAAAAAATAATAGTATTAATCATCTTCTTTGTCTTTATTTCCATATTAAATCTCCTTTAAATTTTCTATTAACTAAAATAATTATACTATTTATTTTTATTTATGTCAATTAAACTTTTTATCTTGCCTCTAATTCATAGCTTCTATTATCTTTTTCTGGAATATAATCTTCCTGTTCCTCTATTTCATCATCTACCATTTCGTGTTCATTGTCCTTGATCTCAAGTTCTTTATTTACTTCATTCAATCGTATAATTTTTTCTTGTAACTCTCTTTCTTTGTCAAATGGTACTTTTACTTGTATTTTTGCATTTTCAAATTGCTGTTTTAAATTTTCTAGATCATTATTAGTATTATTCAATTTTTTCTCTATATCAGTAATAGCATTATCCATTCTCGTTATATTTCCAAAGACATCTTTTCCTAATTTTATACTATATGCAGATTCTCCTTTTAAAGCTAAAATATAATCTCCTGCTACAATTTCAAGTTCCATTTTTAACCCTCTATATTTACCTATTTCTTCTATTTCTTTATTTTCCTTACTTTTACATATTTCAAGTATCATTTTTCCTGCATCTTCTTTTTTTACATATTGTTTTCCTTTTAAAATTATAGGAGAAAACTTGTCCTCATTATTAAGTTCTGTATTTTCTTTAACCAGTTCCAAATCTTTTTGCATATTACTAATTAATTCTTCATTGTTCTTTATTTCTACTGGATAAAATTTTACTATTGCGTCTTCAAGTCTATAAATTTCACTTAAATAACTTTGTTTTAATATTTTTAACTTAGAACTCTGTTCTTCTAATTCTGCTTTTTCAATTATCAATGGATTTCCAGTAGCAAGTGCCTTTATTTCAGCATAAGAAAGTGCTTTTTCATCAATATCTTCCTCAGAACGTGATATTACTTTTGAGGTCATTATTTGTGATACACCTCTCTGTTTTCTTTCTACTGTTTGATAAGAATAAGCATCAAATGTTCCTTTTGTAACATAAGTGTAAATATCTATTTCTTCATTTTCATTTCCTTGACGAACTCCACGACCATTTCGTTGTTGTAAATCACTAGGTCTCCATGGTACATCTAAATGGTGTATTGCTTTAATTTTATTTTGTACGTTTGTACCTGCTCCCATTTTAGAGGTTGAACCCATCAAAACCCTTATATTTCCACTCTTAACCTTTGCAAATAGTTCCTTCTTTTTTGTTTCTGTTGTAGCGTCATGTATAAAAGCTATCTCATCTTCTGGTATTCCTTTAGATATTAGTTTTCTCTTTAAGTCAGTATAAACATCCGTAAATGGTCTATCTTTTAAATACCACTCTCCATTTAAAAATTCCATTTCATATGGATTATCTTCTGTACCTAAACTCTTGGGAGTTGATAAATCACAAAACACTAGCTGTGTTGACTTTTTATCCTTAGTTTTTTCCCATATCTTATATATATTATTAGCACACACATTTACTTTTCCATTTTCATAATCTGGTAGCATATCATTTATTATTCTTTGGTCTAGTGCAAGCTTTCGTCCTTCATTTGTTATTCTAAGCATATTATCTGTTTTTGAATTAACTTGCTTCTTTCTAATTCTTTCTGCTCTTTTTGCTAAGTCTTGTACCATACCCTTTTGTATATCACTTGCATCAACATCTATTGTGTAAGCATTTACTTTTGGTACTGGTAGATTTAATGTATCTGCTGTTTGAATATCTGCTATTTCTTTAAACATAGACATCAGTTCTGGAAGATTATAAAATTTTGAAAATCTCGTTTTTGATCTGTATCCTGTTCCTTCTGGTGCTAGTTCCCTTGCTGTGTTCAAAAGTATGCACCGAAACGACAATTTCAAGTTATAAAAAATAAGTGTTTTTATGCACTCTGTCTTTGTTTCATATCTTCTTTTTCTTTCTTTTTAGCTTGTCTTATTTCCTTTTTCTTAATATACCACTCGTGTTTTAATATCTCTCTAGCCTGTTCTTTACAATTACTACAAAATTTTTGTCCCGAACTATTTGGCTTATAAGTTTTTCCACATAGCTGACAAGTTCTTTCTTTGTACCCTTTATTTCCACCCTGTGCTTTGATTTTTTCTCTATATCTTTGTTTTCTTCTTAATTTTGTAGCTTCATTTTTACAGTCTATACAATATTTTTGTGTAGATGTTGTAGGTGTAAATGTTTTATTACATTTTTCGCAAACTCTATCTGCATATCTTGTTTTATAATTTATTGTTTCAAACTTTATTGTTGTTGGTATTAGACAACCTACATATCTGTAACATATTTCAACTTTTTGTGTTTTTTCTTTTTGTCCTTTTTCATTTATAATAATTTCGCTAGGAAATACAGTTATTTTATCAATTAGATTTGCTATTGTACTTATTGTCAATTCGCTTGTTCCTTTAAATTCTTTTAACAATTTACTAAAACTCATTGCATTATTATTATTTCGTTTTGTTGTTTCTAACTCTTTTATGACATTCTCTAGTTTTTCTTTTATTTCTTTTTGTTCATTCTCGTATTTACTCATAATAATTATAAATGTATCTTCTGTTATTCTCTTAAATACTTTATCTTCATAACTAGCTGTAATTAACTGATTCAATTCGTTTAGTCTATTTTGCAACTTGTTTTTCTCATTCTCATAAACTTTTGTATTTTGATTTGTTAGTTCTTCCAATTTCTGCTCTAAAATATTATAGTTTTCTTTATTATTATAAAAGTCATTTGCATATTTGTTTATATCTTCTAAAACAATATTGTATAGTTTTTCTGCTCTTATATAAACATTTTTACAGTCTTTTGTTCTATGTGGGCATTTATCACTACAACAATATTTTCTATTTTCAATATCTACTGAATTTCCTCTATTGTCTATCTTTCTGCAAGTCATACTTTTATCATAAGGACATCTTAAAATTCTACTGAATATATTTGTATATCGTTCTTCATTCATTTTGTGCTGATACATTATTTTATGATTTTCTCTTATTCTCTGCACATTATCAAATAATTCTTTGCTAACAATAGGCTCGTGCATATCTTCTATAACAGTCCATTGCTCCTTTGGTATTTTAATCAACTTTTTGCTTTTAGGCGAAACTTTTTTAGTCTTATTTCCTACTACTGCTCCTTTATATACTGGGTTAGATAAAATATCTAATATTGTTTTATTGCTCCAGTAATAAATGCTTTTATTTCTCTTTCCTACACTTTTCATTAAGCCTTTTCTTAACCAATATTCTGTCGGTCTTATTATTTTATTGTCCTCTAAATAGTTTGTAATAAAATTTGTACCTTTTCCACTATTATACAATTCATATATCTTTTTTACAGTAGGTGCATATTCTTCATCTATAATTAAGTGATTATGATCTTGTGGGTCTTTCATATAACCAATAGGAGCTATTGTTGTCATATACTTTCCGTCTTGTAATCTTGCTTTCTTTGCACTACTTACTTTTACTGAAATATCTTTTACATACATTTCATTCAATATATTTTTAAATGGTGTGATGTCCATTGATGAATTACTTATTGTATCTACTCCATCATTTACTGCAATATATCTTACTTGGTGTTCTGGAAAATATATCTCTAAATAATAACCACAGTCTATATAATTTCTTCCTAATCTTGATAAATCTTTTGTAACAACACAGTCTATTTCTTTATTTTCAATATCTTGTATCATTAGTTTAAAATCTGGTCTTTCAAAATTTCCTCCAGAATAACCATCATCAACATATATTTTTACTATCTGCCACCCTTTTTTAGCAACAAACTCTGTTAATATTTTCTTTTGTGTGTCAATACTTACACTTTCTTCGTTTGTTCCGTCATCTATTGAAAGTCTTGTATATATTCCAACTCTGTAAGTATTTTTGTTCATAAGCATATTTCTTCCACCTCCTATAAATTAAAAAAGACTAGATTGTTCTAGTTCATTTCTCTATTTGATTATATTTAAAATCATTATAATTACAATTATGTGATTATTCTTCAAATTCTTCTGGGTGTTCTTTTCTGTATTGTTTCCTTTTCCTATCAATTTCTTCCATTACTAATGGTAATATAGCTTGAATAGGAGTAATTTCATTTGTATATTTTCGTTCAATAATAGTCTTTTCTATTATTTTATTATCTTTTCTGTCTTTATTATTCTTCGTGTTAGACATCTTTTTTACTCCTCCTTCCTGTTTTTAAGCATAAAAAAAATAGAGATACTAATTTCTTAATATCTCTGTCAATTTATTATTTTCTTTTATAAGGTTTCGTTATTTCTATCTCTATAACAAACTATTATCTTTTAGTCCTAATTTAAAAGTTTCTATAAACTCAATATCTTGCATATCATCAGCTAATTTTAGATATTCACTTAATGCTTTTATTTCCTTTTTAGTAAAGTTTACTATTTCGTTTCTTTCTATAAATTCCTTTACATTGGGGTATTCTTCTTTTATTTTACTCATTTTGTGTACTATCTCTTTATATTTTTTTATATTCCAAAGATTTGAACCTAACATTTCTTTTATAAAACACATACTTTTGTAAATTAAAGTATCTTCTAAATTTTCAACATTATTTTCTACGAATTTTCTTTTATTATCTGCTATTTCTTTTTTTAGGTATATTCTATCTAAAAAGCCTAATTTATAATACTGTTTATTCCAAAAACTACTTTCTCCAGACATAGCACCCTCAAATCTGTCTAATTTTAGCCATAATTGTTTTTGTTTTTCCTTATCTTTTACTAATTGATACATTAAGTTTTCTAATTCTTTCTTTGCTTTTTCAACTTTTGTTATTTCTTCTGTTTTTCCATACATACTAATATATAAGCTTTGTAGTCCATCTCCTCTTGTTTCGTATATATCATTTAAAACTTGATTTTCAAATAACTCATTTACTGTATATTCTCTTTTTTCCATTTTTTACCCTCCTACAATGACTTTCCTGTTCTTACACCAATTTTAAACATTTCTTCTTACTCTATTGTAAATCTATCATTGTATAAACTTATTACTTTTAAAATTGCTTTCATTTCTTCTGGTGTAAATTCTTCAATTTTTTCATTGTAAATAAAGTCCTCTACTCTAGGATATTTACTATATATTTCAATAAGTTCTTTTTTAATGCTATTATAATATTCATTTGATTTTAAATTATTGTGCTTTGTTTTATCTACATAGTCCCATATATCATCAAATTTATCATAAATACTATCTTCATTAGATTTATTTTTAATTCTTTCTTCTTGTAACTGTTTTTTTAGTAATACTGCGTCAATAAATCCAGCCTTATAATATGGTTTATACCAAAAACACATTTCTCCCATTGCTTTCAATTCATAGTTATTTATTTTATTAAATAATTCTTGCATATCTTTTTCATCTTTTATAAATTTCTTCATAAAATTTACTAATTCATCATCTGCTTTGTGTGCTTTGTCAATTTCTACTGGCTCTCCATATTTTGCTATATACTGCTTTTCAACCTCTCCTTCTCTTATTTCATACAACTCATCTAATATTTTAATTTTATGATTTTCTTTCATACATTTTCCTCCTTATTACCATTCTGTCGGTATTGTATATTTTTTATTTTTACAAGTCAACAATGTGTCGGTAATATTCAAGGGTATAATTTGTTATACTAATTTTGAAAGGAGAATTTGCTATGGACTTACAACAAGCTGTTAAATCAAGAATAATATATCTATGCAAAAAGAAAGATATTTCTATCAACAAACTTGCTACTTTATCTGGAATGAATCAATCAACAGTTAACAGTTTAGTTGATGGTACAAGTCAAAATCCTAAATTGCTTACAATTATTCGTATATGCTTTGGTTTTGATATAACCTTAAAAGAATTTTTTGATGACCCAATTTTTAATGATATAGATGATGACTAACATTTTATATGCTAGTCTTTTTTTATCTTCCTAACTCTCTATTTTTCCATCTCTGTTTATATTGTTTCAGTAAATTTTCAATAACATCTTCCATTTGTTTTGTACTATAACCTTTTGGAAAATAACCTTTTAATTTTTCCACTTTAAATTTTATTTGCTCTTTTTGATTTGGCTTTTGCTCTGTCATTATATTGAAAATCGTGTCCATATCTAATTTATTTTGTTTGCTTAATTCTCTCATTCTTATTGCTTGTGGGTATGATGGTGTGCAATCTTCACTTTCTATTGTTTCTAATAAGTCCTTTTGTTCTTGATTTTTTAAATAAGATATTTCTACTGCTGGGGACATCGCCATTTTATTTTCATCAACTAACTTCAATAATTCTGGTATTAGTTCTGTTAGTCTTACATATCTTTGAACTTGTCTACCACTCATATTATCTGTTATATTTTCTCGTGTCCACTTCTGGACATCTTGTCCAGAAGTTTTACCTTGATGTCTTTCTGCATCTAGTTTCATCTTAAAAGCAAATGCTTTCTCTGATGGAAGTATATCTTGTCTTTGTAAATTACTATCGACAACAGTTATAACTGCTAGGTTTTTGTCCATATCACGAATTAAGACAGGAACTTGTTTTATTCCTGCCTTTTCACAAGCATATTTTCTTCTATGCCCACTTATAATTTCATACCCTCCTTTATCTCTTTTTCGTACGATTAAGGGTTCTATAATTCCATATTTTTTTATGCTATCTATTAAATCTTGCATTTCTTCATTATCTTTTACTTTATATGGGTTATCTTTAAACTCATATAAATCATTTATGCTTACAGTTTTTTCACTCAATTTTATCTGCCTCCTCTATCTCTATATTTATTTTTTTCTTTGTTTTGTGTTAGTTCTTCATTTCTCGTTTGTTTCTCTATTTGTACTACTTCTTTGATTTTAGGGACATCTTCTATAATTTGATTAGCAATTTTTAAACTTTTTCTATAATCTTTTAGAAGTGTAGTACAATTATCTCGTTTTAGTTTGTATTCATTTATTAAGTCATTGTCGGTGCAATTTCTTAACTTATTTCTATATTTCTGTCTTATATTGGTTACATTTGCAATATCTTTTTCAGTTTGTGAAATATAAGCTTTTACATCTTCAATAGTGCTTAATTTTTCTTTTGCAACTAACCTTACTTGATTTGAATATCTTTCCATTTTTCTAACTGCTTGTTTCATTTCTGGTGATAATGGTTTATAGTGTGGTTTTTCTTTTGGTAATAGCCCCATAAAATAAAAGAGAGCTACAAAAAGCATTTCTATTCCAGACATTTTACTTATGCTTTTAAAACTCCCTTTATATTTATAAACTTTGTATTTCTTATATTTCTTTTTTGGTTTTACTAATTTGTAGTATTCTTCTTGCACATAGCAAGGGTTATGGAATACTCTTTCAGCAATGTTTTTCGGTGTATATTGTTCTCCTAACTGATACATTCTTGTTGCTTTTTTATCATTTATTGAACGAATCGTTGCATACTTTCGGTTTGGATCATCATTTATAATATAGCCTTTCTTATACATTGCCTTTTTAAATTGTGCATAGCTTACACATATTTCTAGTGTTTCATCTATTGCTTTTCTCATTAGATTATACTTTGTTGGCTCTCCTCTTTTTTCTGCAAAATATATATTTCTTGGTGTTCTTCCTTTGGGATTTTTTATAACAGTTAGATTATTTTCAGCACACAATTCATCTGATAACCCTCTAAAACGATAATATGCTCCTTTGTTACAATTAAACTTTTTGCCAGTAAACATATTAACTGAATTTACTACAAAATGATTATGATATGTGCCAGTATTAAAGTGTGTTGCTATTATTACTTGATGTTCTCCCCACATTTTCCTTGCTAGTTCTACTCCAATTTTATGTGCTTGTTCTGGAGATACTTCGCCAGTTTTAAAACTTTGATATGCGTGATATGCTACATTTCCATCTTGTTTATCATACTTTTTTTGTATATAACTCATTTCTTCAAATGCTGTTTCTCTATTACAATTTACACCAGTTACATACATAGTTTTTTCATTTTCATCAATGGTTTTGTCTTTATTTTCTGCATATAATAATACTTGCTTTAGGTCTGCAAAAGTTGTTTTTTCTGGGTTACTTGCATAGTCAACTACTCTTGATAAACTATCTTTAATTGCCCATATTTTCGTTGTTGCCATTGTCATCATCTCCATTATTTTTTGAATAATAAATGTCTAAAAATTTCTTTTCAATTAACTCTAAACATTGTATTATTTTTTCTTTTTCTAACCTATTAACATTACTTTTTACTTTGCAAATATCAATATAAATTTTATAAAATTCTTTATCTGGTACTGGGTAAATTTCTTTTTTTAGTCCAACTTTTCTTAAATATGCTGATAAGTTTGTACCACTATTTTTCGCATTTCTTTCTAATTTTTTCTTTTCATTTTCACTCACTCTTAAATGAATTTCTACCTTTTTATTTTTCAAAATAATCCACTTCCTTTCAACTTTTTTAGCTGGGGTTATAGGGGTGCAAAACCCCTTTCAACGAATGTTGTCGGTTTTGGGTGCGACACAAAACCTATGCTCGCTACACTGATAGATAAATCTATCAATGCAGATTTCTACTTGATTATTTCTTATTGTTTTTTACTCTAAAATTTTCTATTTTTTTGACAGTGATGACAACGATGACAATGATGACATTGATTTTGTGATAGCCCTCTTGTCATAAAAAATTTTATAGTCCTCTATCATAATTTCTATTTTGTTCTTTTGTATATTCTGGGTATCTTATTTTAATGCCCTCATAGAAATATGGTGCATAACTACAACTAAATATTTCGCTTACATTATATCGGTCGGCAACTTTTTCGTTTTCAATATCTTTTTCACTATCATAGTTACATCTATTCCATAAACTAAATGCCATTCTTGTTACTTTTTCACTTGTACTTGTTTGATATGCTCCATTGATTGAATCAATGTTTATTTCTCCATTCTTTAAATTAAATATTTTATTGAAATTATCTCTTGTTGTTTCACATATTCCTAATGTATAAACTATTGCTTTATAATACACATCTGTTTTTCCCATTGTTTGCATTTCTTTGTATTTTTCATTCCAAAATTCTCTGTGTTTACTATCTATAAATTTCATAAGCTCCTCCTTAATTTTTATTTGATGACAATGTCGGTATCTCAATATCATTGTCATTGTTGTCATCATTGTCATCAATGACATTTCTTTTTAATATTATTTTTCTTCCGTTCTTATCTCTGCATAAAGAATATACAATGTTGTTTTCTTTTAATTTTGTAAAGTGATATTCATTCAATATCTTTGTAATAACTGTAGGTGCAATTTCTTTTTCTTCTAGTTCTTTTAGTAGTTCTGTTGCACTACCTCGCCATTCCATTTTATTTTTCATAAGCTCTACAACTTTATATATTACTTCTGGGGTCTGTTGTTCTTCAATTTCTTTTTGTGTTGCTTGGCTGATTAGTTCCCAGTTACAATTATTAAATCTCAAAACAAATTCTTGATATTCTACATCTCTACCAGTTATATATAAAGTAGCTGTGCTGTCTGTTCGTGATTTCTTATCTAGTATAAATGTTGTATCACTACTTCCCATTATGCCATTTGTTCCAGAAACTTTATTGAATACATCGTTATCGCCTTGCTTTCTTATATGGTGTACTAATATAATTGCTATTTTATATTTGTCTGCAAAATCTTTTAAAACTGATACATCTCCATAATCACTTGAATAACTGTTGTCATTTCCTTGATTACGGATTTTTTGCAATGTATCTATAACTATTAGTCTTGTATTTGGAAATTGCTTTATATGGCTTTCTAGTTGTAATATAAGTCCATTTGAAATTTTATTTGTAGATGTTGCAAAATGTAATCTGTTGTTTGCTGTATCTGTGATTTTAAATAATCTGCTTTGTATTCTTGAAAATGTATCTTCTAAACATAAATATAAAACATCACATTCTTTTGTTTTTAATTCCCATATAGACTCTCCTTTTGATACTTGTAAACATATTTTTAGCATTAACCAACTTTTGCCTATTTTAGAAGCTCCACAAAATAAGTGTAGTCCAATAGGTAAAATATTCTCAATGATAAATTCTGTTTGCCCTAAAGGGTTATATAATAAAGTTTCTGCATCAATAACTTCTAGTTCTTTCATTTGGCTGTTTCCTCCTTTCCTTTTACTAGCTAAAGAAAAATATATTGCTTTTCAGTTAGTAAAAAAATAAACCCTATATCAATGTTTTTACATTAGATATAAGGCTATGTATTTCCTTTATATTCAATTTTCCTTTTTAGTTATATACATACTCGTTATAAACTATTTCTTCGGCTCTATTCTTAATATTATTCATTCTAGCCACCCATTCTAATTGATGATTAGCTTTTAATTCTTCTGTAACATTTTCTTGTTTAGCTAATTTTGTTATTATACTGTCTAAAAGAGAATTACATTTTTCATCTATTGAATGTAAATAATTGTTTAGTTTTCCATCTAGTAATAAGTCTGTATATAAAGGTTTGTTATATTGTTTTATATGTCTTAAATGTGCTTTTCCATATCTTCCAATAGTAAAGTTTGTATCTTTTGGTATTGTTAGATTTGGAAAATAATAATCTCCTTTTAGTGTGTAAGTTATTCCAGTTCTTTCATCAACATATTCATTTTTTAATTCCATAATTATACCACCTTTCAATACTGATTTTACTTTACTTTGTAGCCTTTTTCAAATGTGTATTAAGCAACTTTTTGATATTTAGTATTATACATTCGGTCAAACATTTTGATTACTTTTAGTTCCAGTGCTGTTACTGTTTCTCCAAAGGTACTTGCCCAACTGTCGAATTGTATTAGTCCCCTTTCTACTAATGTACTATACTGTAAATACCTTTGCATTGTATAAAGTTCTACCATTGAATTAGAGATAGGTGTCCCAGTTGCAAAAACAATACCTTTTCCTCCAGTTAATTCGTCTAAATATCTACATTTCATAAATAAATCAGAACTTTTCTGTGCCTCTGTTTGTGCAATTCCACCAACATTACGCATTTTAGTAAATAAAAATAAGTTCTTAAAATAATGTGCCTCGTCAATAAAAAGTCTATCACAACCTAGTTGCTCAAAAGTTATTACATTGTCCTTTTTGCTCTGGTCATTTAATCTCTTTAGCTTTTCTTCTATTTTACTTTTACTTTTCTCTAGTTGCTTTATTGAATAATATTCTCCGTCATTATTTTTTAAATTATCTATTGATAACACTAAATCATTTATCTGTTCTTGTAATATTGCTTCTTGTCTTTCTTTTGATATTGGTATTTTCTCAAATTGCGAGTGTCCGAATAATTACAGCATCATAATCTCCTGTTGCTATTTTTGAACAGAACTTTTTACGATTATTAGTTGTAAAGTCCTTTTTCGTTGCAACAAGAATATTTGCACTTGGATACAACTGCATAAATTCACTTGCAAATTGTTCTATTATGTGGTTTGGAACACAAAATAAAGACTTGTTACAAAGTCCAAGCCTTTTAGCTTCCATAGCTCCTGCTACCATTTCAAATGTTTTACCTGCACCAACTTCATGTGCTAACAATGTATTACCACCATAAAGAATATGTGCTATTGCATTTTCTTGATGTTTTCTTAGCCTTATCTCTGGATTAATTCCTCCAAAATTTATATATCTCCCATTATATTCTCTTGGTCTAATATTATTAAATTTATCATTATATAAATTGACTAATCTTTCACGCCTAGATTGATCCTTCCATATCCATTCTGTAAACTTTTCTTTTATAAGTTCTTGTTTAGACTGTGCAATAGCCGTTTCTTTTGCATTTAATACTCTTTCTTCTTTTCCATCAATATTAATAACTGTATCATATATTCTTACGTCTTTTAAATTTAATGTAGTTTCAATTATCTTATACGCATTTACTCTCCTTGTACCATAAGTGTTAAAAGCCTTTACATTACTACAATCTTCGCCTTTACCACTAATATTCCACTCAGATGTATAGTCCGAATAGTGTACTTTTATATATCTCTTTTTGTTATCGCTTGTTCCAAGCAGTTCATACATAAATTGTTCTATATCTGAAAGAGGTATCCACGTCGCACCTAATCTTACACTGATTTCACTAGCTGACAAATCTGGTATTTTTACTTGTTCTAATGCTTTTACATTGATTTCATACTCCTTATCATTTTCTGCCATTCTTCTTGCTATTTTTAGCTTTTCTCTTACATTTCCAGAAAGATATTCGTCTGCTGTAACATATTCTTCACTTATAGGATCTTTATATATACTACCTTCTAGTTCCTCTATAAGTTCTTCTTGTGTTTTTCCTGTTAGACCTTGCATATATTCTAAATCTACTCGTGCTTTTTCTGATATTGATAAAATTAAACTATCAATACTATTATCTACTTTCGTTACTGTTCTATTTGGCTTTATTGTTCTCTTGGTAAACATATCAGCTTTTCGTATAAATTTCTTATTCTCGTTTAATATTTCAAGTGAGCATAATAGATAATAACTACTATCCTCAGAAAATGCTCTTTCATTTGTAGTACTATTTATTAGTCCATATTTATTAGTAAAATTATCATATAGTCCATTCAATCTTGCTTGTAACTCTTTTATTTCGTCATTTGAACCATCTTCCATTTGTACATCTATAAGTTCTCTTACACATTCCCTTATTGCTATCATACTTTTAATTCTGTTAATAGATGTTATTGGTAGGTCTTGTAAAATCATTTGGCTATTTTCTCTATAATACACCTGTTCATCAACTATTGTATATGAAAAATTTCTTACATTAGGATTTGCTGGAATAGTTTTTTCATCTTCGTCTATCATATCTATTTGGTAATCGTCAATTTTATTTTCTAAATAAACTATTGCATCATTTAATAATTTTGGTAATTCTACATACTCGTGTGCCTTACAAGTTGAGTCCATACCATATTGAGTTGGCACGATTTCCATTTTTCCGAAGTATCATTTCGGGGTGGTCTGCAAAGTATTTATTTATTCTTATTCCATCCTCATTTTCTGCTATTTCTACCCAATCATCTACTATATCTGTAATTTTGTCTCGTTTCTTTAGAAATATAATATCGGATGTAACCTCTGTTCCTGCATTTCTTTTAAATGTATCATTGGGAAGTCTTATTGCTCCAATCAATTCTGCTCTTTGTGATAAATAACGTCTAACACTGTCATCTTCTTTATCTAGTGTACCTTTGCTTGTGATAAATGCAATTACTCCTCCTTGTCTAACTTTGTCTAAACTCTTTCCGAAGAAATAATCGTGAATTAAAAATTTATTTTTATCATATCTTTTATCATAAACCTTAAAATCTCCGAAAAGGAACATTGCCGAATTGCTACATCAAAAAAAGAGTCTGGAAGTTCTACATCTTCAAACCCTTTTATTGCTATTGTATTTTTTTGATATAACTGCCTAGCAATTCCTCCAGAGATAGTATCTATCTCAACTCCATACATTTTGCATTCACTTAATGTATTTGGTATCATTCCAAAGAAATTACCGTACACCGACAACTTGGCTCTAATATATTTCCTCTCTTTAGTCCCATATTTTCTAGTGCTTTATATATTGATTTTATAACTATCGGTGGTGTATAAAAAGCTGTTAATGTTGACCTTCTTGCCTCCTCATATTCCTTTTCAGTTAGTAAGGACTTTAATTCATTATATTCTGCATCCCAGTTGTCATTTCTAGTGTCAAATACCTCTGGTATTCCTCCCCAACCTACATACTTTGATAATATTTCCTGTTCTTCTGGAGTCGCATATCTATTTTCATTTTCACATTGTTTTAGAACTCTAATTGCTTGTACATTATTTCTATATTTTTCTTTTTTTCCACCTGCACCTAAATCCTCATTTTGTATTTTAAAATTATGCCTATCTTCTAGTGGAATTTCTGGGTGTAAATCAAAATATTCAATTTTATTTTTTCGTCTTGTTTTTACTTTTGCTTTTAGTTCATTTTCTTGTTTATCTTCTTTAATTTCTTCTATATTTGTATCTACATTAGTTATACCTTGCTCTATTTTAATAAGATATTTGACAAACCCTACTGGTTCTATTGTATATTCTTTAGTATTATCATCTTGAAGATTAAATAAGTCTTCCCCTTCATTTATATCATCTATTGGCTCTACACCAACTATTGTATATGTTATTTCTCCATTTTTTACTTTTCTACCGATAAAATTTTTTAATTCCTTTATTTCCTTTTCTCTGATTTCAGTTTCTTTGATATCTTCATCATCGTTTTCTTCTACTATATCTTCTACTGTATCTTCTGCTCTTTGTCTTTCCTTTAGATTATCATTTATAGGATTTTCTCTTACTCTTTTATTAAATTCTTGAAAATCTAATTGTTCTACTAATACTGGAAAACTCACATCTGCAATAGATACTGTATCTCCATTAATAGCTGTAATTTGATATTCAGTTGTACCCAAAAAAACATTATCTCCTATTGAATAAATATATTCCTCTTTTTTATCTTTTGTTTCTTCTGGTAATAATTTCTCTAGTTCAATAATAATTTCTAAAATCTCAGTTTCAAATTCTTCCTTTAAAGGCTCGTCCTCTGCCTCGTATATTTCTTTTAAATAATTTAATGTTTCATTTATTGATTCATTATCTTTTAAGTCTGCCTTTACTTGTTCCATTGAAACTTCGTCAACATCATAAATATCATAATTATTATAAAATTTATATAATTTTTCTTCTAAAGATATATCTTCTTTATTTTGTGGCAAAGAAAAAACAGAAGTGTCTTGCACCTCTGTTATTTTTTGTTTTTGTTCATTTTCAGTTAGTAATAAATCTAGCTGTATATTAGTTCCCTGATTACTTGCCCCTCTGCTATCATCTTGCAATTGTTCATTACCCCTGTCCATTCCATCGGATCTCGTGCTTTCATTTCTTCTGTTATCCCTTCCTGTTTCACTAATTTCTCTATTATTTTGTTTATCATTTCGGTTGCTTGTTCTTGTACTCTCATTAATTCTTCGTTCAAGCTTTTGTCCATCAATAGTATTGAATAATATGCTTTTTTGTTTTCTCTTAGAAATTTCAGTCTCATTCTGGCGTATTTGCCATTCGGTATCTTCTCTTTCTCCATTGCTAAATTCGGTATATTGTAATCTTTTATCTTCGTGTATTCTATTTTCTCCATACTCATTTCCTCCTTCGACTTTTTCTATACCATTAGAATACTCCTGTTTTTTGTTTTCTGCAAATGTACGATTTATATTTCTTTCTAATTTTTGCAGATTTGTAATTGTTTTTGCAATTTCTTTTAGTCCCATTTCAGCTATATCGCCTATTGTTGTTCCTAATGTTGTAATTATTTTATCACTATTAAATTTTTTTACAAGCATAAATTCTTGCTCAGATATATGTTCCATTGCATTTATTCCACATCTTGTCATCATCATATAAGCAACACTTGCATGAACTGTTAGTACCATACTATCTTGAATTTCATTATCTGTTAAATTTTCAAGTCCTGTTCCATTTTTATTCTCGTGAATTGTTGGAAGATAATCTTGTATATTATCCATTACCATACTATATGAACTTGAAATAATTTGTTCTGCTAATGTGTTACAACTTTCTCCTCCAAATGTTGCCTCTAATGTTTCAATAACTTTTTCTTCATATTCTTGTTTAACACTCCATAATTTGTATTCTGTTCCTTTATAGTTGTGTGTATCAGTTACATCAAATACAATATCAAATGGATATGCGTTATTATCATCTTTTGAAAGTACGAATATTACATCTGCATTTTTATTTACCCACCTGTGTAACTTTTTATTCCATATATCCATTGATGCACATGCTTTTGCCTCTGGCTTTTGTGTATAAATTAATACTTGATCTATAAAATCATACTTAAAATTCCAAGAACTGCTGTCTAAAAACTTGATCCAATTTTCTTCGCTCTTTGTGATTTCATTTATTGTTTCTTTATATCTCTTTCTTGTTTCTACTATTTTCCCCATTTTGCACCTCAATTCTTTTTGTTATTCAGTATCTGTAAAAAACTCTAGCAATTTCTTATTTTCTATTGCTTCCTGCATAAGCCATATCAATTCTATATCAGCTATTGTTATGATTGTCTTATTCTCAGCTTGTTTTAATTTTTTTAGGTCTGTAACTTTTAAATTTAAAATATCCTTTTCTGTAACAATATTTATATTTTTCAACTTTTTAAAAAGTTTACTTTTTTGATTTGCTGTATATTTTGCCATTTCTGCACCTACCTTTTAGATTAATAAAGGTGGTCTAGTATAACCACCTTTATTATTACTATTTCTATTTATTCTTTCTTCTCTTATTTATCTCATACAAACTTATGCTAATTAAAGATATTCCTGTTATAGTTAATAAAATTATCCATATTATATTATCTCCGAGTTTTTGGTGTATCTATTTTCTCATTTTGAAATTCAAATGAATATATTTCGTCTTGTTCTGTAAGTTCTATATTATCTGCATATACCCCTTCATGATTTATTTCTATTTTTACTATCTTATCTGATATTTGATAGTTCTTTGGTGCATTTAATTCTTTTATATAGTAAACTCCATAACGTAAATTTTCAAATAAAATTGTTCCATTTTTGCTATTACTTTCAAGTTCTTTGATTAGTTTTGTACATTCCTCATTCTCATAAATTCCAAAAATAAACTTATTCTTAATTATCTCTTTTGTGCTACTATCTATTTTCACTAATTGTACATTTTTCATTATAGGCATATCTTTCATTTCGATTTTCTGTGTTTCTTTGTTTTCACTAACTGTAAATTCGATCTCCTCTGCTTGTTCAAAACCATAAGGACAATTTGTTTCTTTTAGAATATAAGTTTTATTTTCTTCTAATCCTACAACTTTATGAGGCTCTTTGCTAGAAATCCATTTGTCTATTGTTTCTCCTGTTTCCTTATCTATAACTTCTAGTTCTGCTCCCTCTAATTCTTCGCCTGTTACTAAATCTGTTTTTATGACTTCCAATACCTTGTCAATCATTACTACTTTTTGAGTTTCCTTATCATTTGTTACCATGAATTTTATATCAGTAGCTTTTACATAACCATTTACTACTATTTCTTCGTGTAATATATATTCTTGGTTTTCTATAAGACCATTTACTTTATGTGGCTCTTTACCAGAAACCCATTTGTCTATAATGTTCTTTGTTTTATTGCTTGTAACAACTAAAGTAGCTCCCTCTAGTTCGTTTCCTGCAATATCTTGTTTTGATATTTCAACTACTTTATCTATCATTTTCACTTCTTGTGTTTCTTTATCAGTAGTTACAGTAAATTTAACTTCATTTGATATAACAAATCCATCTGGTGCATATTGTTCAATTAGTGTATAAGTTTGTCCCTCTATTAAATTGTTAATTCTATATGGCTCTTTTGTAGATGTCCACTCGTCAATTACATTATTATCTTCATCAATAACTTGAAGTTCTGCTCCCTCAATTTCATTTCCTGCTATATCTATTTTTGATATTTCTACAATTTTGTCTTGCATTACAACTCTTTGAACTTTACCTGTATTATCTATTTTAAATTTTACATCTGTAGCTATAACGTATCCATTTGGGGCAATTTCTTCTCTTAATATCAGATTTTCATTCACTTTTATCCCCTCGATTTTGTGTGGTTTATCTTCTGATATCCAAGTATCTATTATTTCATTATTTTCGTTTAATACTGTTAATTTTGCTCCTTTAATTTCTTGTTCTCCTGTTATATCTATTTTCGATATTTCTATAACTGTTGTTTCATTTTCAATATTCAAATTTACTGTATATTCCTTTGTCGTTGTATCTGTCTGTTCAAATATCACATCATATTTTGTTTCATTTAATACTGCCCCATCTATTGTTTCAACTTCTTTTAGATTGTATTTACCCATTTTTAGATTATCAATAGTTAAAGTTCCATCTAAATTTAGATAATATTTTCCAACTTTTGTCCCTGCTTTATAGATTACACTTCCGTCTGCGAAGTCGATTATATCCTCGTTTGCAACAAGGTCAAATGCTATTTTTGTAAAGTCAATATTTTTTATTAAAGAAAGATCTACATCCTCTCTTAAATTAATTACTTTTTTTAGTTCTAGTTTTGCTTTTGGTTTCTCATTTTTTGCAGTTACTGTTATCCAAGCATCCCAGTCAGAATCGTATTCTAGTGTTGCATTTCTGTTATTAACTTCAAATCTTAATTCTTCATCTAGTTGCAAATAACCTGTTGGAGTTTTGATTTCATTTAGTTTATAACTGCCTGCTTCTAATTTTGTTTCAGTCATGGCGATACCGTTTTTCGTCTGTTGTCCATGTATCAAAGTATTCATTTTTTACTTTACATTGTACTTTTTCCCATTTTTTTATATCTTCGTTTAATCTATATAGTTCAAATGTTGCATTTGAATATATAACATATTTTTCTGTTTCTATGTCCTTTTTCTCTAATTTTATATAAGCAGAAAATGGCGAATCGTTTTCTACATATTCTTTTATTGGTATTCTACTGTCTTTATCAATTCTAACATAAAATTCTGCTACTTTGTTTATTTCTGGACTTGGTGTATATGTTTCATTAACTGTATATTCTCCATAGGCTAACAGTTCAGATACTCCATGTCCATCTGTTCCTGTCTTAAAAATAGAATATTCATCTTCTGCAAATTCTGCAAGGTGTTTTCGTGCTTCGTCAAAACTTTTGTAATAATCAACATATTTTGTTAGTATTGCTGTAAACTCTGCTCCTTCAACTACTTTTGCTGTGTCGTTTGTATCTGTTGTAACTTTGATAACCTCAAATGGTGCTTTTTGTACAACATTCTTAACTGTTCCTGCAACTTCAATTACTGCTGTTGTACTGTTTTGGTATGAAAATGTGTAATTATATATATCTGTGTCCTGTGTATAACCTGTTGGAACTATTGTTTCTTTTGCATAGTATTCTCCCATTGGTAGTCCTTTCAGTATATTTCCCTTTACACTGATTTCTGCTCTTGTATTGGTATTTGTTATCTTTACACTAGCAACTCCATACTTATTAAATGTGAAGGTTGCAATTGGCTCATCTTTAGAAAAATATTTTAAACTTCTACTTACATTATATATATCGTTTTTTGCATATAATGTGTAAACTGCTCCTTCAATACTTGCATCTCCGTGATGTGATGTCCCATCTGCTCTATTATGATTTCCTGTTTGTTTATCTGTTTTTTCTATTGTGAGGTTTCCTGTAGGCTCACTATTTGCAATTGTTTTGTTTACTATCTCATTAGATTTTACCTCTACATTATAACTTTTAGTATCTAATAGATACCCATAAGGTGCTGACACCTCTTTTATTGTATAAATTCCTGCTTTTAAATCTTCAATAACTATTTCTCCATTTGTTACTGTAACAGTATTATCATATCCTTCCACACTTGTTATTCTAAATATTGCTCCATCTATTAATGTTCCGTTACTGTCTAATTTGGTTATTTCTAATCCTCCATTTGACTCAACTGATAAATTTAATCTCATAGAAACTGGATCATTGTAATCTAGAGAATATAACTGATCTTGTACTCCATTTGCAAACTCAAGATATACTGTTGTATTTTTGTTTTCTGTTTCTTCTTTAATTAGTCCCCAGTTTTTGAACATATTATCTGTTATTATATAATTCTCTACTGTACAATCCTCACCAACTTGTATTTGCATTGTATTTTCGCCTTTGTTATGAGTTATTCTTATTCCTTGCTCCATTACATCAATACTTTTGTAATCTGCTAATACTCCTTTACTATCAGTTAATGTTGTTTCTCCTGTTTTTAGTGTAACAGTTGTTCCATCAAAGGAAGGTCTTTGTTGCATTCTTGCCATTTTACTATTTACTTCATTTCTAAATGCAACATATTCGTTTTGAATATTGTCATCTATAAATCGTCCACTACTTTGACCTATTGTTTCCCATATAAGTTGCTGTGTGAAAGCATATTGTTTTAATGCATCATCTGGCAAATATCCATCTGAGCCATATTGTCCACGTTCTTGATACCAACCAAAATACGCCACTTTTGCTCCTTGTCTTAATTGTGATGTTGTTGGTACATAGTATGAGCCGTCATAACTTGTTCCGAGTGTCAAAATGCACTCCCATTTGGGCACAGAATACTAATATTCCATCTTTATTTCCAAAACTCCAGTTTTTATCTGTCATAATTAATCTTCTCGCTATTATTCCATTCTCTCCATGATCAACATTGTCTGTGGTTTTTAGTTTTGTAGCATATTGACGAGCCATAAATTTACCATTTCCGCTTCCAGATATTGTGTGATTTGCTCCAAAAACAACTGGTTGAACAATAGTAAATAATGTAATAATTACAATTAACATTGCTAATATCTTTTTAGTTTTTGTTGTTATTTTTAACACTTTAATTCCTCCATTCTTCAATAAAAAAAGAACAAGTATCATTTCATACCTGTTCAAAAATCTTATTTATTTTTCATTACCTATAATAGAAATTGATAGTCCATTGTTTACAGTTTGGACAATCCCAAGTTTCATATCCATAAGGGCAATTTCGGTCATATTCTTCATCACTTGTTGCTCCACTTATTAGCTTGTCGCTCCATTCCTTTTGTAGTTTATTATAAAGATTTATTGCCTCTTGCTCTGTTTTAAACCATCTTTTTGAATTTCCTCTTTCTATCATATGTTTTCCATTTGAGCATTGCTTGTTTTCACTTTGTTGTATTTGTTCTGTTTTTATATTTTCTTGTTTTTTCTCCTGTGTATCTTGACTTTTCACTTCTTGCTCTTTTACTGTATTTGTTATTTCATGAGTTTCTTTTTTTACTTCTTTTTGTTCTGTTTTTTCATTACTTATCGATTTTACTGCTGTTTCCTTTTTTGTATTTATATCTTTATTTTTACTTTCCTCTGCTTGATAAGTAATTTCCTTCTGTTCTTCTAAGCTTTCCTCTGCTTTCTGTTCAAAGTTGTTATCTCCTGTTTGCTCCTCCTGTACTTTACCAACTTCTTGTGCATTCTCATAATTTATGATTTCCTTCATATCTGCTACTTTTTCTCTCTCACTATTTAGCTTTCCATACAAACTCATACTTGATATTATACATATCGCTATAATAATTATAATACATATTGCTATAATAATAAATTTTTTCATAATCATATCTCCCTTAATTTTTCATTTTCTATATTTTACAACATATTGCTCAATTCATCAACTGTGCGTTTTATTTATATATTTTATTTATTATTATATAATTTCTTTTTCAGTTAGTAAAAGTAAGTATAGGGGGTAGTTTGTAAGAAGGGGGATATATAAAAAAATGTATATACACTTTACTATTTGTTGTATATACATTTTATCTAGTATATTGTTTTTGTTTTTCTGCCTTCTGCCATTGTAGTTTATAATTCTTTAGTAAATCTTCCATAACACTCATCATTTGGTCTATTGTATAATTTTCTGGAAAATATTCTTTAATTTTGTTATATCCAAAATTTACTTTTTCTTGTTGGTTTGGTTTTTCTTCTTCCATAATGTCATAAATATCATCTACTGTTAATTCGCCTTTTTCACTCATTCTTCTTAATCTTATTGCTTGTGCATGAGTAGGCATTGCATCTGCACTTTCCATTGCATCTAATAGGTCAGTTTGTTCTTCTTTAGTTAGGTATGATATTTCCACAGCAGGTCTTAAAGCCATTGCATCTTTTTCTCTATCTACCATTTCCAAGAACTCAGGTATTAACTCAGTTAGTCTAATATATCTTTGAATTTGCCTTCCACTTTCACCAACTTCTTCACCTAATCTATCAGCACTTGTTGACTTCTCGCCCATTGGTCGTGAAGTTAGATCTGTTCTCTGCCCTTGTCTTTTCATTGCTTCTAGTCGCATTTTGTAAGCAAAGGCTTTTTCGCTTGGCAATATCTTTTCTCTTTGTAGATTTGAATCCACCATTACTATTATTGCTTCATCATCATTCATATTTTCTATAATACAAGGGAATTTGTCAATACCTGCTTTTAATCCTGCCTTTAATCTTCTATGTCCAGATATAATTTCATAATTTCCATTTCCTATTGCTCTTATTCTCAATGGAGTCTTTACTCCAATATTCTGTATGCTTTCTACTAAATTGTCCATTTCATCATCATCTCTAACTTGAAAAGGATGATTTTTAAAAGGAAATAGATTTTTTGTTTCCACCATAGTAATTTTTTCTGTATTTTTTTCATCTCTTTCTTCTTGTGTAGATAACAGGTCATCTAGTGATGTAAGCTTTGGTAGTTTCATTCTTTCGTCTTTGTTCATCTACTAGCACCTCCTTTGCAAACTCCTTATAGGCTTGAGCTACTTTACTATTTTTGTCATACGCAAATATGCTTTTTCCGTGTGAGGTGGACTCTGCCGTTTTTATTGCACAAGGAATTTGTGTTTCATATAACCTTACTGCATCTCCATATTGTTCTTTTATTTCTTGTCTTACAATGTTTGGTAGTTTTGTCCTGTTATCAACTAATGTTAAAAGTATTCCTCCAACTTTCAAATTGGGGTTAAGTTGTTTTTTTACTTTTCCTACTATATTTATCAAGTTGCCCATTCCTCTTGCTGACAGGTATTGTGATTGAACTGGTATTATAACTTCATCTGCTGTTGCTAGTGCATTCGTTGTTACCATACTTAAAGATGGCATACAATCAATTATAATATAATCATATATACTTTTTAGTTCTTCTAAGCTACTTTTCATTGCATATTCTCTACTCATTGTATTTAATAAATTAACTTCTGTCATTGATAAATTTAAGCTAGTTGGTATTAAATCAATCCCCTCTATGTTTTTTATAATTGCCTGCTCTGGTCTTATTTCTTCATCATCAATGTATCGTTCGATTAAAGTAGAGAGAGTTACTTCCCTTTCGTTTTCTTCAATACCCATACACGTTGTCAAATTTGCTTGAGGATCTGCATCGACTACTAATACCTTCTTATTGTTATTCGCTAGTGCTACCCCTAGACTAAAAGTCGTTGTTGTTTTACCGTACTCCACCTTTTTGATTTGCTATTGCTATCACTTTGCATTTTGCCATATTTTTTGCCCTCCTTTCTTTTAAATTTAGCTTTTAAACATAGTTTTTATTTAAAAGCTATGTATCCTTTCATTAAAAATGAAAAAACGAATTAATTTATATCATTAACTCGCTTTTATATGTTATTATCTTACATTTTAAAATCCATATAATAATTATTTTCAAGCCTAAAAAACAAGCTATCTACAAATTAGCTTGTTTTTTCTATTAAATTATTGGTATTTCAAAGCATTCAACCATTTTTTTATTTTTCGGTATAACCTTTCCGATGATGACCTGTAATAACAAGTATATCTGGTTTATATCTTCTTATTAAATTACCTACTACAATTGGTTGCTTATTTTCTGGGACACTTTTTACAATAGCATTTAGCCCCATTTTTTTATAATATTTAGCAGATTTCTCTGCATAACGTCTATCTCCGTCCAAATGCAATATTTTCCCGCATAATATATTTATATAGTTATTTACAAAATTTCTATTTTCTGTAATCCTGCTTTCTATTATCTTACTTAATTTATCAAATTCGTTTTTTGCCATACTTTTATCTACGATGGTTAAGTCTTCAATAGGAGAATTTGCCTTAATTCTAATAGTTATCCCTTTTAGTATTGCATATTTCCCTTGTGCAGTATTGATTATTTCTTCTACTCTAAACAATATGTCATCATTATATGATTTTCTAGTAACTATAGTACCTTTTTTTATGTCCTTCATAAAATTGTCCTCCTACTATAGTTTATGTAAATTGTTCTGGTATTGATAATGCATATGAAATTTGTAACATATTAGATTTTTACACAAATGTTAGATTAATGGTTGTAGGGGCGCACAGTGTGCGTCCGTTAATAAAATTACTGGATATTATTATTGTTTAATATTAAAATTACATTGCATAATTATAATTTTTGTATGATTTTAAAATATACTCTCACTTAATCAAAAAGTGTCTAACTTTTTGGGTTCAGTTCAATTCAAATGATTTGTACTTTTAACGCTTTTAAAAGATGTATTATAGTGCATATAAGGGTATGTTCGATTTTTATTTTTTTATTCTATTTTTCAGTAAATTACTATTATATTTTTAGATTTTCTCTGTTTTTTTGCACTCTTAATTTAAGATTTAAGAAATTGTCATATTTACTATTTTTATCAAAAAAAGTATAATTACACAATATTATTACTTTAAAAACTAAACTTCAAAAATAATAATTTATTTTTTTAATTTTTACTATAATTCTTGAATTAATAACTATTCTGGCAACTAATTTTATTTAATATTGTCATTATACTTAACTTAGGAGTTAATCTATATAATGATAATTTTTCTTTTTCTCTTTCATTTGGAGCCTTTATAATATTTGTTTTAATATTATTTATACTCTTATTATGCTTACTACTTATATATTTATAAACATTCTGTTCTAAATTATCTAGCAAGTCAAGATTATTATTTTCATATATATAAATAATTGATTCTAAAATATATTGTGTACCTTTATATTTTATGTTATACCCCATATTAAGCAATTCTGATGATATAAAATTTTTTATTTTTATACTATTATCATAATCCATATCATAAATAACTTTTTCCATTTTTCTACATATTATTTCAAAACTTTCTAATTTATATATTGTTTCACAAATTTGATTATTGTTACCTATTTTATTGATTGATTCAATATCCTGCGATAATGCTACTATTCTAAGCTTTTTTATAATATTCAAATATTTTATTTTTTCTATTATTTTATAGCTATTGGATAGATCTAAACTTAATAATATCAAATCTATATGACTGTTAGATATTATTTCTATACTCTCTTGATATGTAGTTGCTATATATATAAGTTGTAAATTTTCAAATTTATTTATAATATAATTTAGTATATTTTTAGAATAATTTAAATCATTCTCTATTATTAATGTTCTTATCATTTTATTAAGATAAATTATATAATCTATCCTGCAACTCCCTTCTATTAATGATTATTATGATATTCTATCATAAATGATTGCTTAGCCGTTACTTCTTCATCTTTTTCTATATATCCCTCAAGTTGTGGCATTGCAATATCCTCATCTGTAACTATATCTTTCTCTATTATATATTTTGTTTCATAATAATATCTTCCCACTTCTCCAGACGTTTCTTTTAATACCATCATGCTCTCTTTTTCTATCCATATTGCTGTGCAATCTTTGTTATCAGTTGAAAAAGTAATAACATAACATTCTTTTCCGTTATATGTTTCCGTTTTAACTCTTAATCCACCTTTAACTATTAAATTTAAAATTGTTCCATAATTTTGTCCATAATCTTTGGTATAATTGTATGTATCAAACATTCCTTGTTTTGTTAAAAGATTGTAGTTTGCAGTCTTATTTATGATTTCTTTTTCATCTATATAGATTTCTGTTCTTTTATTTGAATTTATTTCTCCATAATAAGCTCTATTAGCATAAATTAGAGTGCCATTTGTAATTCTTCCACTCATTTCTTCTTTATATTTTCCATCTTTATAATAATATGTAGTATTGAAAAATTGTTCATCATTCCCTTCTGTTTCATAATTAATGTTATAGTTCTCGATAGATAATTTAAAGTTCTCTGAGTTTTCTATTTCTTGAAGTTTTTTGTATGCACTATCTAAAATGTATTGAGTGTATGAAAATTTTATTAAATAGCTAGCACTTGCTATAATGATAATTATAATAAACAAAATTATAATGCTTTTTAAAGTTAATAATTTTCGTCTAAATTTCTTTAAATAATTTATTTCATATATCTCTTCATTATGTCTTTTATCAATTTCTTTCGTTTTTTCTTCCTTCACCAATTCTAGTAATTCTTTGCATTGATTGCAATTATTTATATGATTTTCTACAAAATTTTTAGTTTCATTACTTAAGAGCTCCTCAATGTAATTTGGAAACAAATCTCTTACAATTTTACACTCATTTTTAATCATTTTTTAATTCCTCCTTTAATTTTATTTTTCCTCTATAAAAAGTTATTCTAGCCCATTCTTCACTTTTATCAAAAATTTCTCCAATTTCTTTAAAAGCTAGTCCTCCAAGTATCCTAAAATAAATTACTTCTCTTGTCTTTTCATCTAATCTATGTATTTGTTTGTATAGTTCTATAACTTCATTTTTATCATTAATATTATCTTCAATAAGAAATTTTTCCGTATTCTCATCAAAATATATTACTTTTCCTTTATTTTCTTTTTTTATATAATTTATCCATAGATTTTTCGCTATCTGACACAGCCAAACGCTAATATTGCTTTCATTTCTAAAATTTTTTATTCCTTTTATAGCTCTATAAAAAGTTTCTTGCGTTAATTCTTCAGAAATTTCTATATTTTTGCTTAAACTATATAAATAATTATATACAATTCTAGAATACTTTTTATAAATTTCGTCCATTTTTACCTCCTTTATTATTTAAGACAATATTTTTTTCTGATTCGTTACAAATTTCTCTAAATTTTTTCATTATTTAGTTATTTTTCATTATCTTTTGTTATTTTTATTTATTTTTATGTCATTTTTTATCAATTTTGTGTTATAAATCCTATTAGATAGCTAGTAGCTATCGGCATTAAGAAAAGCTGTTGCTTTTCAAAAGATAGAATTGGGCATGAATACATCTATGGAGGTAATTATATGAAAAAACATATAAAAAAAGTTCTATCTTGTATAATGGCAACTGTTTTATGCTTATCTTTCAATGCTACAGCATTCGCTTCAGAGGCTACTGAGCCTGCCATTGAACAGTCTGCACAGTCTCAGAATGCAGATATTCAGTTTTATACCATTTCAAGTAATGGCGACATTATGCCATTAAGTTCTATAAGTGGTTATGGGCAGGCAACCCTTACAAGTGATGTCAAAGGAATGTTAGTTACGTGTTCCGCTAGTGGTTTAGGCGGGATGGGTATAACTGTTGACACCTCATGCCGTAATACCTATCAAGTTCATCTCGTTGGAGAACCGACCAGTGCTACTATTTCAACCTCAAAAATAGATACGCAGATTTCTACAAATGATCACTATGAGAATGGAAGATTACATCATAGTGGTGATTTCCGGTACTACTTAATTGGTCTTGACGGAATTCGTTCGGGAGATGAGGTTCTGGTTAAAGTCTGGATTTACGGCTAATTAAAGTCTGGGTTTATGGCTAATTTCAAGTAATTTAATAACATTTTATGCCCAATTTTATCTCTAAACAAATATCTTATATCAAGATATTTGTGCCAGTCAATATGACTGGCTTTTTTATTATATTACTTTTTACTTAATCTAGTTGATAATTTTGTTCTTTTATCTACTAATGTTAAAAGTATTCCACCAACTTTTAATTCTGGGTTTATCTGTTTTTTTATTTTTGACACTATGTTTATTAGATTACCCATTCCCATTGCTGATAAATATTGACTTTGTACTGGAATAATTATTTCTTGGAATACACATTTTCTTATGTTCCTGATGTTCAAAAAAGGAAAAGAGAATTTTCCCTTTTCCACATTAATTAAAATCTTTTTAAGCTATTTCTATGCCAGCACTTGCATAACCAACTACAGTATTTATTAATGAAAGACCTGAAGATGTTGCAGAAAATACCATTAGTAAACGTGATTGTGCAGTAACTGGTATTGATAATCCTGTTGTTATTCCAGAACTTATATCACCAATAGATATTGTACCAGTAAGTGAAGGTGCAAGATTAACAACTGCTCCTGGAATTGGAACAAATAAGTTATTAGGTGTACTTGATACATATAATTGTGCACGAATTGTTATAGATGAACCAATAAGTGATAATGCAGCTGTAGTACTAAAGTAAGCACTTATTGAAGTAATTGTTCCTGCTCTTGGCATTGAAAATGCAAAGTTGGTTAGTGTTCCAGATGGATTAGTAAGGTCAATATTAGAACCTAGAACTGTTAAACCTGGTGCAGATGAACCAAATCCTATAAATGCTGGTATACCTGCTAATCCTCCTGCAATAGTAGTAAGTGAAATTGGTATTCCAGATGATAGTGGAATAATACTAGTACTTCCATTTGCACCTGTTGGACCTGTTGCTCCTGTTGGACCTGTGGCTCCTGTGGCTCCTGTTGGGCCTGTTGCTCCATCTGCTCCAGTTGCCCCTGTCGCTCCTGTTGGGCCTGTTGCTCCATCTGCTCCTGTCGCTCCTGTGGCTCCTGTTGGGCCTGTTACTCCATCTGCTCCTGTCGCTCCTGTCGCTCCTGTTGGGCCTGTTACTCCATCTGCTCCTGTCGCTCCTGTGGCTCCTGTTG
>CAOKRJ010000001.1 GCA_948471115.1 uncultured Clostridium sp. | reverse complement strand
TCATTTCCTATGTTTCATAGTATAGCATAATATTTATAGTAAAGCAATAGAAAAAGAACAAATATTTGTAAAGTTTTTTTGTGAAATTACTTGATTTTTATAAAATAATTTGATAATCTATATATAAATTGATTGATATTTGTATCAATCGTTATGAGAGCCGAAAAAAAGTTGTAGATATCTACGTCAACGGCACCAAGAATAAAAGGCGAGCTATGCTCGTCTTTTATCTTCGACTTCAAAAAAGAATCTACGAAATCTTTCTCTGCCCACTAAAAAATAGGAAAAATTAAACCAACAATGAAAAAATTTTTAATTAATATTGCTTTTTTTTTGAAAATGTGTTATTCTTATTAAGTACTTAGGGGTGTCGTCCAACGGTTAAGATAGAAGTCTCCAAAACTTTTGATGAGGGTTCGATTCCTTCCACCCCTGCCATAAAACAAGGACTCGAATTATCGAGTCCTTTCTCTACATTATAACATCATAAAATGTTTTAAATGTATATCCTTGTTCTATTAAATAATTTAATACTTGTGGTAACATGTCTGCTGTTAATTGCTTTGTGGCTGCATCATGCATTAATATTACAACACTATTCTTTGTTCCTACTGTACTTATTAAGTTATTCATTATACTTTCTTGCGTCGGTTTTCCGACTGAATCATTTGTAAGCGAGTTCCAATCAATATATAGAATATCATTATCTGATAATAATTGTTTGGCTTCTTTTTTTACATTCCTATATTTATTTCCTCCACTTCCTCCTGGAAATCTAAATAAATGTGAACAATATGTTTCTTGCCCTATTACTGTTCTTATTAATTGTTCTGTCTTCATATATTCTTCTAAAACTGTCTGTGCACTTGCATATATAGTATCATATTCATGACTATATCCATGGTTTGCTATATAATGTCCTGTTTCATATTCTTGCTTAACTAAACTAGGATATCTAGCTACATTACGACCTAATAGAAAAAATGTTGCCTTTATTTCATATTGATCCAATATGTTTAAAATTTGAGGAGTTATATTTTGAGAAGGTCCATCATCAAAAGTTATATATGCTATTTTTTCGTTTGTAGCATAAATATTATTCATTTTTTCTCTTCCTACTTGTGTTAATTTATGAAGATTTGCATTATTAGCCATATTTATAGCTTCTTCTTCAGCTATATTCTCTTTATTTTGCGTTTGTTCATCATTTATAACATCACTGGTTTCTATATTTGCATATTGGTTTTCTTCTTTTACTTTTAACATTTTTTTGTGTATATTAAAAACATATAGTAATATTATTAATAATATAAATAATATTATTAATAATAGACCAAATACTTTTTTCTTATTTAACCTTTTTATTACTGTTAAGCTAACTTCATCATATCCATAATAGTTCACCATTTCAACAAAATTCTCTCCTTTAAATAATTCTTTTAATATTATATTTATTATTTCCACTATTCACAAATATATATAGAACCAAAACTAATTTTTCTAACGAATAACTTATTTGTACGCATTAAAAATGCTACTGCTAAGAAACGGCACAGGGAAACTGTTACAAAATTTAACTTTCGACATAATTATATTCTATGGAAAGTATGGCACTGGGATGACTTTTCTAGAATATAAATATATCCTCCAGCATAACTGGAGGTATTCTAGAGCTTAAATTTATATCACTTTACTACATTTACTCTATATATTATATTACTTCATGTATTTTTATGTCTCTTACATGTTCAATTTTTTCCCATTTTGTTTCTCTTTTAAATAAACATTTGAAATTTATTAATAACCATGAACCTAGAAATAATGGATAACACAATAATCCCTTTATCATTGGTCTTATAGGCTTTTTGTCTAATACCATTATTATTAATGCAGTTCCTATTGGCAATAAGAATGTTGGAACAAGGTATCTAGCATAATTTTCAATTAATTCTGCTCCTGTAAAGTTATTTGTAATATATAATATAAAGTTTAATGAAAGTAATAATAATGTTATTATAAACATTGGTATACTTCCAATTATATACAATAATCCATCAAAGTTCATTGCTGTTTTCTTTTCTTTCACTGCTACTGCTAATTGTTTTGTATAAATTCCCATACATTGTATATGTCCAACTGTCCATCTAGACCTCTGTGACCAACTTTGTTTAAATTCTACTGGTTGCTCATCATATACAATAGCATCTGTTGACCATCCTAATTTTTTCCCTGCAATTATTCTTTGTAAAGAAAATTCTATATCCTCTGTTAAAGTTTCTGTTTCCCAACCATTAGGTTTTACAACATCAAATTTAACCATAAATCCTGTACCATTTATTAATGGAGATAACCCTAAGTTGTATCTAGCTAAATGGTAAAATCTATTCATCATCCAATAAAATATTGCATATCCTGCTGATACCCAACTATCTGTTGGATTTTTAATATCTCTATATCCTTGAACAACTTCTTCTCCTTGACAAAGTTTTTTGTTCATACTTGATAAAAAGTTTTCATCAACAATGTTATCTGCATCAAATACACAAAAGGCATCATATGGTGCATTTTCTGCCATTTTTTTTCTTAAAAACCACTGTAATGCATGACCTTTGGTTCTTTCTTCCATTGGTGATCTTCTCTCATATACTATTGCACCAGCAACTTCTGCTATTTTCTTTGTCATATCTGTACAATTATCTGCTATTACATAGATATCATATTTATCTTTTGGATAATTTTGATTTTTTAAGCTTTCTATTAAATTTCCTAGAACCATTTCTTCATTATGAGCAGGAATTATTGCCATAAATCTATTTTCTTTTTCCTCTAGTAAAGGTTTATCTTTAAGTTTTACTAAAGAACATAAACTAATTAATAATTGATATAACCAAAATATTGTAATAATCCACACTAACGCTTGTTGCAATACATATAAATATATCATTTTTTCTCTCCTTCTATTTATAATAGTTATTTCATTTGCTATAATTAAAGCTTAGTTAATATTGCTCTAATTTTCACACTTATTTTAATTTATTTTATATCCTTATATATTATACTACTTTTATTTTATTCTTGGCAAGTTTTTATCTAAATATTCTTTATTTTTTGTCAGATTTTGAAAATAATATTATTTTTAATCTTCTTTGTTTTCTTCAAATTCTTTATGTGTTAGGTTTACTCTTCCTTGTTCATCTATTTCATATACTCTAACTTTTATTTTGTCCCCTACTTTTAATATATCTTCAATTTTTGCTACTCTTTGTTTTGAGATTTTTGAAATATGAAGCAATCCTTCCTTTCCTGTTCCAACATCGACAAATGCTCCGAATGTTGTTATCTTTGTTACTGTCCCTTCATATATTCCATCTACTTCGATTTCTTTCACAATTTCTTTTACCATTTCTAATGCTTTATTTCCATCCTCTTGATTTGTTGCATATATAAATACATTTCCGTCTTCTTCAATATCCATTTTTACACCTGTTTCAGAAATTATTTTATTAATCATTTTTCCGCCTGGCCCTATAACATCTTTGATTTTTTCTATTTTAATTTTTGTATTTATTATTTTTGGTGCATACCTAGAAATTTCTTCTCTTGGTTTTGCAATTTGTGGTGCCATTATTTCATCTAAAATATACATTCTTGCATTTTTTGTTCTTTCAAATGCTTGTGCTATAATATCATATGATAATCCGTCAATTTTTATATCCACTTGAATTGCTGTTATTCCTTTATGTGTTCCACCGACTTTAAAGTCCATATCTCCAAAGAAATCCTCTAATCCTTGAATATCTGTTAACATTACATATTTGTTAGAATCATTTTCATCTGTTACAAGTCCTGTTGAGATTCCTGCGACTGGTGTTTTTATTGGTACACCTGCATCCATTAATGCTAATGTACTTCCACAAATACTTGCTTGGGATGTTGAGCCGTTTGAACTTAATACTTCTGATACTACTCTTATTGTATAAGGGAATTCTTCTACTGATGGTATTACTGGTACTAATGCTTTTTCAGCAAGTGCACCATGTCCTACTTCACGTCTTCCTGGACCACGAGATGTTTTTGCTTCACCAACACTATATCCTGGGAAATTATATTGATGTATATATCTTTTGGATGTTTGTTCATCTAGTCCATCTAATATTTGTTCTTCACTTACCATTCCTAATGTTGCTATTGATAATACTTGAGTTTGTCCTCTTGTGAATATTGCACTACCATGTACTCTTGGTAATAGTCCTACTTCACATGATAATGGTCTTATTTCATCTAATTTTCTTCCATCTGGACGTTTGTGTTCTTCCAAAATCATTTTTCTTACACATTTTTTCTCTAGTTTATAAAGTATTTCTCCTATTTCTTGTTTTCTCTCTTCTACTGCTTCTTCTCCCAGTTCATTTATTAAGTATTCCATAACTTCTTCTTTTATTTTTTCTACATTTTCATCTCTTACAGTTTTATCTACTTCTTGTACATCATTATACATTCTTTCTTCATATTTTTCTGCAATTTTCTTAAATAAATCATAATCTACCTCAAAAGATTTGTATTCAAATTTTGGTTTTCCTATTTGTGATTTTATTGCTGATATAAATTCACATAGTTTTTTTATTTCATTATGTGCTGTTTTTATAGCTTCTAGCATAATATCATCTGGAATTTCATTAGCTCCAGCTTCAATCATTGCGATTTTATCTACTGTTCCTGCAACAGTTAATGTTAAGTCTGTTTTTTCTCTTTGTTCTAATGTTGGATTTATTATAATTTGTCCTTCAACATATCCAACATTTACTGCTGCTGTTGGTCCGCCAAATGGTATGTCTGATATTGATAGTGCTGCTGATGCTCCTATCATTGCTGCTACCTCTGGTGAATTATCTGGTTCTACTGATAATACTGTTGCTACTACACATACATCATTTCTAAAATCTTTTGGAAATAACGGTCTTAAAGGTCTATCTATAGCCCTTGATGTAAGTATAGCTTTATCTGCTGGTTTTCCTTCTCTTTTAGTAAAACTTCCTGGTATCTTTCCTGCTGCATATAATTTTTCTTCATAATCTACTGATAATGGGAAAAAATCAATTCCCTCCTTAGGCTCTTTAGATGCTGTAACATTTACCATTACAACTGTTTCTCCATATCTTACCCAAACACTTCCATTTGCAAGTTCTGAAGTTTTACCACTCTCAATTATTAATTTTCTTCCTGCTAATTCTGTTTCAAAAGTTTTAAACATATAATTTTACCTCTCTTTTCTTTCTGTTACATAAATTAGTTCGTAACTTCGATAATATTTTAACTCTTATAATATTTTGTACTTTTATTAAAATATTATCCAAGCTACTTCTAATCTATGTTCTTAATACATTTTTGGACGTTTGACATATTTCTCAAACGTCCATAATATATTTAAGGAATATTATTCCTTATAATCACCGACGTTTAAATAACATCTAATGATTATCTTCTTAAATTTAATTTTTCAACTATTTCTCTGTATTTTTCAATATCATTTTTTTCTAGATAGTTAAGTAAATTTCTTCTTTTACCAACCATTTTTAATAGTCCACGTCTTGAATGATTATCTTTTTTGTGAACTTTTAAATGTTCTGTTAGTTCTTTTATTCTCTCTGTTAAAAGAGCAATCTGAACCTCAGAAGAACCTGTATCTTTTTCATCTCTTCTGTAAGTATTAATGATTTCTTGTTTTCTTTCTGCTGTCATTTAATTACACCTCCTATTTTTATATACGCCTTATTCATAGAAAAAGTGGTGCTTTCACCTTTTTCCAAGAGTAAGGTAATTTTTAGTACTTTCTTAGTATACAACAAAAATATTTAAAACGCAAGTATTTTTATATGCTTTTTTAAATTTCTAAAACAGCCTCTTCATACGCTTTTCTTGCACTTGCTAAACTCCCTGATATATAATATTCATTTGATGCTGGGTCATATGGCTTTCTTAAGACTTTTAATTCTTCTTCAGATATTACTCCAATTTTAAAACAAAAATTTATAAAACTGGAATCATTAAATCTAGTTTCTATATATCTTAATGCTAATTGCGTTGCTATTCTTTCATCTCTTTGTAATAGTAACTTTTTCTTTCCCTGTACAGATCTCATATTATTAATATCAACATATATTTCTTCAATTTCTTTGTCAGTATATCCTTCCTTACTTGCTGGATTTGGTATTCCTTTATTTGATGAATAGATGTAATCATATATTCCTTGTTCTATTTTATCATCTATATTATTTATGTATTCTCCTCCTTCACTTTTAAATCTTTCTTTTGCTTTCTCTATTTTCTCTGCAAGCAAATTTATTCCATATTTATGGCAATTTTGTTTTATAAATTGATATTCTTCTGGTGTAGTTTTTAATATGTATTTTATAAAGTCTTTATATTCTTCCTCTCCTGCATACTGATTCATCAAGGCTTCTTCATATTTCTCTCTTCTAGTATCTTCTTCCTCCATTCTAAATATAGCATTAAGTTGATTTGAAAACATTCCATTTGGCTGTATTATATTATTAGTTAGTTTCTCTGTACATTTATACCAAGCCTCTTGTAAAATTTTGGCTTCTTCTTCTCCACCAGTATATGGTAAATATTCTGAATTGGTTGGCATTCTAAGCCCTCGCACTATAGTTTTTCCTGTTTCTCTATCTTTCTTTCCATATAGTGAAGCTTCTAAATCTAGTTTTATTATCTCTTTACTGCTATTTTTTACTAGACTCTCTATTAATCTTTCCTGTATATCTAATACAAGTTTATTTAATTGGGTGTCATCTCCTCTAAGTCTTTGAATTGCCTCTTCCTCTTCTATTCCTAAAATTTGTGAAACTGGTTCGGCATAACTTGTAGGTATCTCAACTACTAGTCCTCCTTTTTTTCCATCTATCATATCATATGGAATAGATGATATTTGGTCAGATATTTTAACTATTGCATCTATCATATTAGCAGATTGCATTTCTTTGTCTGCTCCTTCATATATAAAACAATTTTCTAATACTTTATGGAAATCAATAAATGTTATTTTATAATTTGGCAAAATATTTGCTGTACCTCTTTCTCCATTATGCCTTCCTGTTGACATAGCTATAGTTTTTATTGCTTCATCTATTTGGTCTTTTACTTCTTCTCTTTTACTTTTAATTTTATTTTCTAAATCAAGTTCTTTTCCTAATTTTAAATTATTAGATATTTCTTCTATACTTATATTTCTTTCCACTGTTTCATTTGTAATTATCTCCATTGCTATTCCACTATTTATAGCTTTTCTTATTTTAGTTGAACATCTATATAAAATTTCAGTTGCACCAGTTGCGTTATGAGGTCGTGGTCCTCCTTGCTTACTAGCTGATACTTTTGAAGCTATGTTTTCACCAAGGTGTCCTAAAGCAGGTTGTCCAATATCATGAAGATATGTTGCTAATGCTATTCCTTTTGCTATATTCTCGTCTCCAAAAATTCCCTTTGCTATTTTGTATGCTATATCTCCAGCATTATATATATGTATTTTTCTATCTGTCACTTTTCCCAATTTTCTTTCTTGATGTACCATCATAGTTGTTCCTTTAAGTCTTTCAATTTCTTCTGATAATTCTGACTCAATGTATTTACTATATTTTCCAATAAATTGTGCTGTCTTTAAACTTTTTGTCCTCTCTTTAAGAATAAAGCTTTGATTTTTTATAGAATCAATATAACTTCTAAAATTTTCTTGTTCTCCTATATGCACTTGTTTTATTTTTGGATACACTTTTCCCAATTCCTTGTACTTTGTTCTTTTTATTTCTCGTTCCACTTTTATAACATTCCTTTCTATGGCACAAACTTAGATTGAAATAAATCATTTTTCAACCATAACCTCCAAAAATTTTCACTAAAATTTACTTTATCATTTTACCATATTTATGTAAATCTGTAAAGAGTCTATTTATCTCTATTTTAATTATTTATTCTGTTGCTTTATTTAAAACATTTGCTACATATTTCATACTCGCTAAACACTGTTCTAATGTATTTCCTGTTGCCCCTACTTCTATTATTGTAGATGCTGTTGTTAAATGCTGATTATATCTTGCATTTCTTAAAATTATTGGTCTAAATAATCCTGGATATAATTCATCTGCAATACTTTGGACTTTTATTGCAAACTGTAAGTTTTTCCTCCAATTATCATGTGTAAGTCCCGAACCATCTGTTCCAATTACAAACATAACTTGTGCACATACTTCATCTCCTATTTGCACACTAGGTGCATAATTACTCTTACTTCCAACTGCATCTCTATGTAAATCGATAGTAATTTCTACATCTTTATTTTTAGTTAATATACTTTCTAAAGTTTTTAATGACCTTCCATATGAACCATTATACGATGGATAATCATGATAAGTTTTGCTATGTATTACATTAAATCCATATTTCTCTAATTGTGAAGACAATTCATCTCCTACTTTCGCTACAGTAAAGTTTAAATCTGTAGTTCTATATGAATCTGTCATAGGATATTTATAATTTTCTGTTGGTGTATAACTTTCACATGTATGTGTGTGATATATAACTACTTTTTTATTATCTGTAAATGTATATGATGCATTTTCTATTATTGACGAAATATCAAATTCTGTTTGATTGTTTATTTTTATGTCTTTATATTTATTCGTGTATGTCTCTTTTATATTATTTTCATCTATTATTTTTGTGTATTTATTTTCTAAATCTTCTGCTTCTGATTTTATCTCTTCTTGTTCTTCTGGTTCTATATATTCTTCTTTTGGTAGTTCTAATGAAACTTCATCATCTATCTTATTTTTTATTATATTATCAAGTATTCCAATTTGCATTGAGAGTATTTTTATCGCCCAATTTGTTTTGTTCTTTCTTTCTACATTTATATTTTCTTCTACTACATTTGTGATTGGAAGTTCATATTTTAAACATTTTATTAATGATGTATTTTTCTCTTCCTGTTTTATTGTTTTGTCTGTTTTTAGTGATTTTGCTAATAATATGACTATTATAGCAATAGCAAAAAAAACGAATATATATTTAATAATCTTTTTTAGATTTATAACAGTTATCTTCATTAGATTCTCCTTGTCCTAAACACTATTATTATATATATTCATTTATATTTTATTTTATTACAAGTATAATCTATTGGCGTTCCTAATTTTTCTTTGTTTGCATATGATATGAACATTTCGCCAAAATTTTTGTTGGAGTTAGTTTTGAAAAGGACTTAGCTAGTTTTATTGTAATTCCTGGTACTATATAAAATTTATTTTTTAACATTTTATCTATTGCATATCTTGCTACATATTCACTTGTTAAAGATTTCATTTGAAATTTTACATTAGCCACATTATTAAAGTTAGTTTTTACAGGTCCTGGACATAGTAAGCTTATTTTTACTTTTGAATTCTGTTTATTCAGTTCTTCTCTTATTGCTTCCGAAAGTCTTACTACATATGCCTTTGATGCATAATATGTTGCCATAAGTGGTCCAGGAATAAATCCAGCAATTGATGCTACATTTAATATTCTTCCATTATTTCTTTTTGTCATATCTTGTAAATATAATTTAGTTAGTATGTGTAATGCTGTTATATTTGTATTTATTACTGTTAATTCTTTTTTTAGATCTGTTTCTGTAAATTTTCCAAATTCTCCAAGTCCTGCATTATTTACTAGTATGTCTATATCTTTTGCTTGTTCATATAATTCTTTACAATTTTCCTCTATTGTTAAATCCATAACTATTATTTCTACTTTGGTTTTTAACTCTTTCTTTAATTTTTCTAACTTTTCCTTGTTTCTTGCTACTATTATTAAATCATATCCTCTTTTTGATAATTCTCTTGATAAATCTCTACCTATTCCTGAAGAAGCTCCTGTAATTAATGCTTTCATTTTCTACTCCTTTTATAGTTATTTTTATATAATTACTAGATTGTATTTCTATTAGTATTTCTTTTACACGATATTATATTACACTTATTCTCATAGGAAATCAATAGCAATTTGCCTAAAATTTTCAAAGTTAGTATTTTTTTATACAGTTACACTTTATCGAATTTTTTAATATTAACTCATTTTGCATTAAAACATTGCACAAAAATGGACGATTAATCGCCCATTTGTTTATTTTATAAAGTTCTAATTTTCCTGCTTTTCATTTTTGCATATTACTTTTTCTATTTTTTCTATTATATCTGGTGCATAGTCTAATACTTTGTCTAATGATGATGCATGGTTTACTGGTAATAGTTTTACTGTGTCTGCTTGTACAATTAAAAATGCTACTGGGTTTATATTTACTGCTGCTCCACTTCCTCCTCCAAATGGTAGTCTGTACTGTACCTGTTCTTCTTTTTCTTTTTTTGTATATTCATCAACTGTTTCTCCTTTAAATTCACTACCACCTGCTGCAAATCCAAATGTTACTTTTGATATTGGTATTATTACACTCCCTACTGATGTTTCTATTGGTTCTCCTATTATGGTATTAACATCTACCATTCCTTGTATGCTATCCATTGCTGTAATCATAAGCCCTTCTATAGGATGACTTCGTCCTTTTGCTTCTTCTCCCATTTTCTTGTTCACATTCCTTTCTTAATTAAAATTAATCTAGATTTAAAAAATTGTTAGCACTTATTTTTTTATCGTATATAATGCATAGATAATATGTACTAAATAAAGCTCTGTTATACCATTTGCCCAAAAATTTATTACATTTCCAGTATTAAATATAGGTTCTATTTTATATTGTACTTTGTTTGCATTGTTTCTAATTAATATAGGTATTATTGTTGATATAACAGTGAATATTCCTATTGTACTAACTATTTTATCTGTACCTATTGCAAGTTTAAAATTCAATTTTTCTAATTTTAAATTTAGATGTTTAAATGCTTTCAATAATTGTTTTCTATTTTTTATTTCTTTTCTAATCTCTCTTTGCACTCCAAAGTCTTCTATTTTATATTTCACTTTGCTTATTGCTTTATTCATTTTCTCATTATTGAATTTTATTTTTGCAATCTTAATAATCTTTAATATGAAAATTTCAAATTCTATATAATAATGATGTTTAATTTTTGTCTTTTCTCTATTTTCATTAATATTTGATACTTGTATGTCTTTAAAATTAATTCTTATTTTCATAGTAAATATAGATATAATAATGGTTAAAAAAAATAAAATTAATAACATAAAATTCTCCATTTCATAGAATTTATATTATTAATTTTTTCCAATTTTTCTAATTTTATTCTTTAATTTTTTTTATTTTTTCAACTCTTATGTCCCCAAAATTCTGTTGTTGCTCTGTCATTACCTTACTTCTTCTTGATAATTCTAAAAGTCCTGAAAATGCAGTTACAACCTCTTGCTTATTATGTTTTCTTAAAGTATATACCTTATTAAATACAAAACTTGGAGTATGCAATAATATTTTAAACATTTCCTTTACCTTATCATGTACTGTATATGTGTCTACTAATGCTATTTTTTCAATATTTTTTGCATTTACATTTATCTTTTCTTCATTTTTATATATTAATCTTTTGTATAGTTCTGTTATTATTCCTTGCTCGTAGTTCTCGTCTAATTGTTGCTTAGGTAATTCAATTTTTTCTGCAAATTTATAATATCTATTAGAAAAAGTTAAAAAGTTCTCTTTTAATTTTTGTGTTATATCTTTATATTTCTTATATTCTATAATTCTTCTTATCAGTTCTTCTTCTGTTAGTTCTTCTTCATCTTCTTGATGTTTTGGAAGTAGTTTTTTTGATTTTAAATATAATAAAGTTGATGCCATAATTGCAAATTCACTAGCTATTACTAAATTAAGTTCCTCCATTTTGTGTATATATTCTATATATTGTTCAGCAATTTCGGAAATTTTTATATCATATATATCCATTTTGTTTTTATCTATTAAATGTACTAATAAATCTAGTGGTCCTTCAAAGTTCTCTATTTTAATTGCATATTTATTTGTTTCTAATGTTAGTACTTTATTCATTTTATTTCCTTTCACTCTATTTATTTGCTCTTGCTAATAAAAGGGCACAGTGGTGTCATTTCTCACGAGTAATTCCGCAAACGGTGCCCCTACACTTACCTTTTCCATTATGACATCATTTTACGTTTCAAATTAATCCTTATTAAACCCTTTTTTATATAAATAATTTTTTAATTCTCTTTCATCCATTATAGCAGATTTTTTTGCAATTATGTTTTCTTTTGACATTTCTTCATATTCTTCTAGTTCTTCCCTATGTTCACAAATATAATCTTCTATATCGTCTTTTGAAATTCCTTTAGCATATAATTTGTTTTTTATTTCAAATATTGATAAATTCTTTAATGCCATAAATTCATTTATTGCTCTTTCAATATAGTCTGTATCACTCAAATATCCTGCTTCTTTTACATATTCGATGATTTCTTCTAAAGTTTCTTTCTCTATTATTTTCGAAAACTTTTGTCTTACTTCATATTCTGTTCTTTTTTTATACATTATGTAGTTCATTACTTTTGTTTTTTGTTTCTCAAATTCCTCTAATTTATTATAATCCAATAATTTTTTCTCCTTATATTTTCTGACTAGTGAATATAGATTGTTCCTATATCTCCTCTATAATTCAATACACTATCCACATTTCCTTCTATTGCTGTATATACTTTTTGCTTTGCTTTCTCTAGAGTTTCATCTTCTGCAACAATAGCTACCAATCTTGAATTTCCAACAGATTCATAAGAATTGCCTTGTACTCTTTTTGAACTTGCAAAATAAACTTTAGCACCTTTTTTAGTAATTTCCTCTTTGTTTAGTGTATATTTACAAGGCTCTTTACTTGAAGATATTGCATAGTTTGGACTTACCATATAAACTGTACAAACTGCCTTTTTTGCGAATTTACAGTTTTCTTCTGATAGTTCTTGTTTTTGAATATTATCAAATACTTCCTTAAATGGTGTTTCTAATGTATTTAATATGTTTAGTGCTTCTGGGTCTCCAAATCTTGCATTGAATTCTATGAATTTTATTCCATTTTCGCATTTAAAGAATCCCCCATATATTGGTCCTGTAAACTCATTATTATCACAATTTATATATTGAATTACTTTTTTCATTAATTCGGCACATTGATTAATATCTTCTTGGTTTAAAAATGGTAATAGACCTGTTTCAAAACTTAAGCATCCCATTCCGCCTGTTCCTGGTCCTTTGTCCTCATCAAATCTATATGGATAATCAAAAGTAGTTGGTGTTATAACAAGATTTTTTCCATCTGTTAATCCTGTTACTGTAAATTCTCTTCCTTCTACTTTATCTTGTACTATAACTACTCCACTACCTTCTAAACATGATAGTGCATATGTGTATCCTTCTTCTTTACCTTTAAAATGTATTCCTCCTACTTTTACCCCTTTTCCACCTGTTAATCCTTCTGGTTTTATAACAAAATTATCATCTTTATAATTTTCATCTATTACTTTTCTTAATTCTTCTTTGCTTCTTATTTCAAAGTTCTTTATTACCATTTCTGGTGCTATTTTTTGTACTATGCCTAAAGCATATGTTTTGCTCCATTCTATTTTTGACCCTAATGATGTTGGTCCAAATGTTTTTAGTCCTAATTCTCTTGCTAAGTTTATTAATCCATCTCTTAATAAGTTATCACTACTTATTACACAGTTTTCTATATTTTCGTCTTGTATAAATTTCTTTACTAATTCTTTGTCAAATGGATCTCCTATTAATATTTTTCCATTTGATTTTTGTGCAAATTCTGATATTGTTGGATTTTCATATGGCATTATACAATATAATTCAAATCCCTCTGATATTTTTTCAGCAATTACTGCTTCTCTTGCTCCATTTCCTAGTAATATACATTTTTCCATTTCTATTCCTCCTCATTCGAAAGATAATTGTATTTAGCGTTGCTGGAACAACATAGCGTATGAAATTGTCTTTGACAATTTCACTCCCTCAAGATTCTTCTAAAGAAAATCCTCTGGCGTACAACAGTACGTCTCTGGTATTTCTTTCTTAAATGCCTAGCTAAATAACAATTCTTTTTCAAATATAATTTATTATATTTATTTAAGACATAAATACTTGTTCAAATTCTTCTTGTGTTATTGTCTCTTTTTCTAATAGTATTTGTGCTATTTGATGTAATTTTGCCATATTTGCATTTAATATTTGTTGCGCTCTAACATATGCTGTATCTATTATAGTTTTTATTTCTGTTCCTATTTCATCTTCTATATTATGCCCAAATAATCGTAATTCTTCTGGTGTATCTACTACTAATGATATTGGTCCTAATGTATCACTCATTCCATATACTGTTATCATGTTTCTTGCAATCTTTGTCGCAACTTCTATATCATTACTTGCTCCTGTTGATATATCATTTAATACTAATCTTTCTGCTGCACGTCCACCTAAAAGTGAGATTAGTTTTTCTTCCATTTCTGTTTTTGATACATAATATTTATCTTCATCTGATTTATACATTGTATATCCACCAGCAACTCCTCTTGGTATAATTGATATTTCTTTTACATCTGTTACTGTTGGAAGGAATTTACTAACTATAGCATGTCCTGCTTCATGATATGCTGTTAATTTTTTATCTTTTTCTGACATTAATCTACTTGTTTTTTGTAATCCAACTGTTACTTTTTTTATGGCTTCTTCTATATCATCTTTTTGTATTGCTTCATGGTCATTTACTGTTGCAATTATTGCTGCTTCATTTAATATATTACTTAATTCTGCTCCAGTAAATCCTGCTGTGTCATCTGCAATATCTGCTAAATCTATATCATCTGCAAATTTTTTGTCTTTTGCATGTATTTGTAAAATTTGCTCTCTACCTTTTATATCTGGTGGTGCTACTGTTATTTGTCTATCAAATCTTCCTGGTCTTAATAGGGCTTTATCTAACATCTCTGGTCTATTTGTTGCTGCTAATACTATTATTGCATTATCAGTTTCAAATCCGTCCATTTCAACTAATAATTGATTTAATGTTTGGTTATTTTCTGATTCTGCTCCACTTCCTCCTGTTCTTCTTGAACCTATTGCATCTATCTCATCTATAAAAATTATACATGGAGATAATCTCTTTGCTTTTGAAAATAATTTTCTCACACGTGATGCTCCAAGTCCTGCAAACATTTCTATAAATTCAGAACCACTCATTGCTATAAAAGGAACTCCTGCTTCTCCTGCAACTGCTTTTGCTAACAATGTTTTTCCTGTTCCTGGTTTTCCACAAAGTAGAACTCCTCTTGGAATTTTTGCTCCCATGTCTCTAAATTTTTTAGGGTCTTTTAGAAATCCAACTATTTCAACTAGTTCATTTTTTTCTTCTTCTAATCCAGCAATATCTTCAAATTTTACACTGCTTTTGTTTTCTTCACCATCATATACTATACCTTTATCTCCAAGTCCTTGCATTTGAAATATCATCACAAATAAAGCTATCATTAATATTGTAGGTATAATTGACCATGCTTTGCTTGCTATTGTTGTAATTATACTTGCTGGTTTTTGCTCTAAGTTAATGTCCTTACCTTCCATTTTTTTATTCTGTACATGTTCCATAAATGCTTGTATACTAGGTACTATTACAGTTTCTGTATCTTCTTCTTTTTCTCTTTCTTTTAGTGTTACCTTTAATGTAGTTGAACCATATGTCATTTCCATTTTTTCAATTTTGTCTTGTTCTAAGTAATCTAATAATGTAGTATATGGTAAGTTTTCTTTGTTCTTTGTGTCTGAGTATATTACCAATAAAGCTGTAAGTGCTATTAATGCAATTAGTAATATTGTGAGTAATACAACTAGCATTTTTTTCTTATTATTTTTTTCTTTTCTTGGTTCTTTTTTCATTATCAAATTCCTTCCATATTTTATATTAGCTAATTAGCCTTCTGTCTGTTCTTTTAAGTCATTTTCTTCGTTAGAGTCATCCTCTTTTTTTTCTTCTGTATTTTCCTCTTTTGTTTCTTCCTGTTCTTCTAATGTTTCTTTTTCTTCTTTTTGCTCTTCCATTTTTATTCTTATTAATTCGTTTTGCATGTTTATAAAGTCTGTTTTTATTATAAGTATAGCTACACAAATATATATATAAGATATTGTTGTATACATCCATGAAAAATATTGTATTACTAAACCTGTGGTGTTATTTAGTATAATATATATTAATTCTAGTATTGTAGGTAAAGTAAGGGCATATATTCCCATTCTATATGTTTCACTAAATTTCATTTTTAATTTCAATATCATTGCAAGTAATTGTCCCATTACTGCTAATACAACTGCATTTAATAATATATAGATAAAATACTGTATAAATTCTACTATAAATACTGCTATGCCTAAATAAACACATATAATTGGATTATTAAGGTTATTTAATATTTCTTCTTTACTCATATTATCAATATTATAATCCGAATATTGCATTGTTGTAAATTGATTTTCATTACTTTGTGTTGATATAAATATTTCAATTTTATCTTTTAATAATATAAATCCATAATCATATAATTTTACCTTATTTCTATATTCCTCTATATTTGGTTCTTGGCTAGTATCAACTATAATAATTGGTATCATATTTTTGTCATCATTATAAATTGAGTATTCACCATTATTATAACTTAGTGTTTTATTATTAAAATTTATATCTTCTATATTTTCTTTTAAATATGAAACACCTTGTGAAATTTTTGATTTAAAGGATGTTATATAAATAGTTGTAACAATTATTGAAAATATTAAAACTAATATCGCTAAATACTTTATTGCTTTTGATATTGGCTCTATTGCAAATTGTGTATAAGTTTCAAAATTAGTTATTGCTTTATATGCTCTAACAAAAAAATTCATTTTTCTATTATTGGCTTTTTCCATTACTTTACATCAATCCCTCCAACACTATTCCTATGCTTTTTCTACTTCCATTCCGTTTTTTGTATCTTTTACTGAATATCCTAATTCAATTATCCTATCTCTTAATTTATCAGATAGCTCCCACTCTTTATTTTCTCTTGCATTTTTTCTTTGCTCAATTAATTCTTTTATTTCTTCTGGTAAATCTATACTATTCTTATCAATTTCATCTATTTTTAAACCTAAAACTTCATCAAACTTTTCTAATAGCTCTGAAAATTTTTTTGATTTTATTGGATATTTTATAACGTCCCAAACTATTCCCATTGCCATTGGCATATTTAAGTCATCATTTATTGCTTCTTCAAATTTTGTTTTAAATTCATTTATTATATCTTCACTAATATCTTCTTTACCTTCTTTATGCTTATTATATCCATCTTTTAATCTAACATAAGCTTTATTTGTAGCCTCAATTCCTTCAAAAGTAAAATTTATATTATTTCTATAATGTGATGAAAAACAAAATAGTTTGAATGCTAAAGGATTTATGCCTTTTTCACTTAAAGTTGATACTGTATAAACATTTCCTAAACTTTTAGACATTTTTCCACCATCAACTTGTAAATAATTACAGTGCATCCAATATTTAGCTGGTATTTTTCCATTTGCTCCTTTTGATTGTGCAATTTCATTTTCATGATGTGTCGGAATATGGTCTATACCTCCTGTATGAATATCAAATTCATCTCCTAAATATTCTCTACTCATTGCTGAACATTCTATATGCCATCCTGGATAAGATAACCCCCAAGGACTTTCCCATTTCATTATATGATTTTCTGGTGCTTTTATCCAAATTGCAAAGTCTTCTGGATTTCTTTTTTCATCATCTACTGCAATTCTTGCTCCTGCTATTTGCTCATCAATTTTTCTTGTTGATAATACTGGATATTGGTCTAGTTTTGATATGTCAAAATATATTCCCCTACTTGTTTCATATGCATATCCATTTTCTACAATCTCCTTAACAAATTGTAGCATTTCTTTAATATGGTCTGTTGCTTTACATATTATTTCTGGTCTATCTATATTTAATATATCAAAGTCTTTAAAGAATGCATCTGTATAAAATTTAGCAATTTCATATGGGTTTTTATTCTCCTTTTTAGCTGCTTTTAGCATTTTATCTTCACCTTCATCTGCATCTGATTCAAGGTGCCCAACATCTGTAATATTCATAGCGTGTTTAAGTTTATATCCATTATATTTTAAGACTCTTCTTAATGTGTCCATAAATATGTATGTTCTAAAGTTTCCTATATGTGCATAACTGTACACTGTTGGTCCACAAGAATAAATTTTTACATCTTCTTTATTTAAAGGCTTAAACTCTTCTTTTTCTCTAGTTAAAGTATTATATATTTTTAATCCCATAATATTTCCTTTCTTTATAGTATTTTCAAAATATATGGGACATATATCCCATATATTTTGTACCTATTTTTTACTGAGTTGTATTATTTACGGTGTTTCCTCCTGTTGGTGGAACTGTGTTATTTCCTTCTGGTGGTATTGTATTTTCTCCTTCTGGTGGTGGTGTTGTATTATTTCCTCCTGATGGGTTATCTGGGTCTGTTGTATTATTTCCTTCTGATGGATTACTTGGGTCTACTGTATTGTTTCCCTCTGGTGGATTTGTTGGATTGTTAGGCTCTTCTGGATTATTTGGGTCTGTTGGATTTTCTCCTTCTGGTGGTTCTTGTGGAGTTTGTGGTCCATGTGGACATGTCTCTGTTGGTAAAGGTATACTTTCACTATCTGCACTAAACATACCTGTTGAACCATTTTCATTTTCCTTCTTTATGAATAATTTTTTGACTACATATGGACATCCTTCATGTGCTAATAATCCTGTTTCACTACATATAGCTGTTTCACTATGTGATGAACATGATGTTTTAGGAACTGTACCTGTTACAAAATATTCTGTATATACTGTTCCTGAACTGCTACATAATCCCGTAGCAAGTAATCCTGATTTTGAACAAACTTTTGCTGTTGTTATTCCTGATGGCATTTCAAATCTTTTTTGTTCTAGTCCTTCATGTGCTTTTTTCATAATTGATGCCCATCTTCTTGCTACTGTACCACTTCCTGGTGCTTTTACTCTTCCAATTTCATTTTTTTCATAACTATCATATCCAAAATACATTGATGCTGTATAGTAAGGTGTGAATCCACAGAACCATGTGTATAAAGAATCATTTGATGTTCCTGTTTTTCCTGATGTTTGATATCCCTTTAATACTGCACCTGTTGCAGTTGCTCCACTTGCTCCTGTTAATCCTGTTCCTGTTGGTTCTGTAAGTAATGATTGAAGTATCCATGCATTTTGCTCTGAGAATACTCTATGTGTTTCTTGTTGTTTTTCTATTAATACTTTTCCTGTTGATGATTCTACTTTTGTATAATATGTAGGTTCTATATAAACTCCATAATTTGCTATTGTAGCATATGCTGCTGCCATTTCAAGTGGACTTACACCATTTGTTAAACCTCCTAATGCTAGAGATAGTCCTTCATCTCCTGCAAGTGAACTTATACCCATAGCTTTTAAATATTCGGCTGATTTTTCTGGAGTTAATTTTGCCATCATTCTTACTTCTGGAAGATTTCTAGATACTCTTAAAATCCATCTAATATTCATAAGTCCATAATATCCATCTTGTTTATCATTATGTGGTGACCAACTTCCAAAGGTTATTGGGCTATCTTCTGCAACTGATGCTGCTGTAATTAAACCTTCTTGTAGTGATGGTGCAATAACTGCTAATGGTTTTATTGATGAACCTGGTTGTGAACCATTTTCAACCATTCTGTTAACTCCCCATGCTGTTTTTTCACCTAAAGCTCCTGCACCTGCAACTATATATCCTGTAGAATGGTCTATTAATACCATTGCTGATTGTATTTGCTCTTTTACTTTGGCTTCTTTTCCTTCTTCATCCTTTTTAGTAACTGTTTTTGTTGTTATCCAATCCTTATTTAAGTAAGCGTCTTGCACTGTTTTTTGTAAGTTTGTATCTTGTGTTGTATGTATTGTGTATGCTCCACCATATAAGTGTAGTTTCGCTTCTTCTTCTGACCAGTTATTTTTTGCCATTAATTCTTTTAATACCTGCCTTATTGCTGCTTCTGTATGATATGAATGGTTTGAATTGCTTGATGTAGTTCCTTGTTCAAATTTAATTCCTGCATCTATTTCTTCTAATGCTTTTTTGTATTCATCATCACTTAATCGTCCTAATTCGTTCATCTTATAACATACGTTTGTTACTCTTTTATTTATTCTTGTTGTTTTTGCTTCATCTGTTCCATATCCATGATCTCCAAATGGATTATATGTACTAGGTGCATTTGTAATTCCTGCTAAATATGCTGCTTCCACTACTGTAAGGTCTTTAGCTGATTTATTAAAGTATTTTCTTGATGCCATCTCTACTCCATATACATCTCCACCTAAAGGAATTAGGTTTAAGTATAGTTCTAGTATTTGATCTTTTGACCAGATTTTTTCTAATTGATATGCTCTAGCCATTTCTTTGACTTTTCTTAGTACTCCATTTATTCCTTTGCTATCATCTTCTCCTGTTAGATTTTTTACACATTGTTGAGTTATAGTACTTCCACCATATGATGAACTACCTTTATGTGTTACAAATGTTAAAGTTGCACCTAATGTTCTTTTTAAGTCAACTCCTTTATGTGTTTCAAATCTTTCATCTTCTATTGATATAAATGCTTGTTCTAAGTATTTAGACATCTCGTCTTTACTTATTATTATCCTATTTTCATCTCCATTCAATGTTCCAATTACATTACCATCCATGTCTACAATGGTTGAATTTGCAAATTCTATCTCTAAGTCTTCTTCTGATAAAGACCATTCTCCTTTTATTAGTCCAAATACTACTCCGAATAGTACTCCTACTGCTATAACTCCTAATATTAATATTGTTAAAAATGTGATTAATATTATTTTCTTTAACTTTTTATTTCCTTTTTTATTTTCCTTTTTGTTTTTTTCTTTTTTCCCCTTTTTGTGTTTTTTATTTTTTACTTTTTCATCACTCATAGTTTATTTCTTCCTTTCTTAGGTACTTAGGTCTTGTACCCTTATAGGTATAAATATTTTATATTATATTACAAAATAATTAAAAGATAAAGTATTTTATGAAATATTTATTAATTTTTTATGTTCTTCCAATAGCTTTTATGTTTCGGTTTTCACAATTTTTACTTTAACTATCACAATTAAAAATTGTTTTTTCCTATTTAACAAAATAAGGCACATTTCTGTACCTTAAAATAATATACTCTATTTTTTTAAATGTAGATTTGTAATAATCCCAATAATATGACTGCTATATAATATATTCCCTCAATTATTGCAAATTGTTTTATATATGTTTTATCATCTTTCTCTCCTAATAAATATTTTGTCCCAAAGTATATAAGCACTGTACTTATCGCTCCACATAATAATGTAAATGGATTTGTTACAATTTGAACATCTTTACTAATTAACCTTAGTAAACTAACTACCGTTGCTGTAACTATTGGTAACTTTGCAGCTGTAACTACTGACATTATTGTAACTAAACTTTTATCTTTGTTTTTATTTAAAATAAATATTGTTAATGATAACACTAATATTGTTAATATTGGTACTACTGCAACTTTCAATAGTATTAATAAATATCTAAATATATTCCAGGTTATTGAATAATTATATAATCCTAATATTATTGATGATAAAATCCAAACAATTGCTATAATTACTGCATATTTAAAATTTTTATTTGTTTTATCTTCTGCAATATTTTTTAATTCACCTATTGGATTTTTAAACATTCCTACTATAAAATTTGTAGTTTCTTTTGCACTATTTTTTAATTCATCTTTTTTTAATGAATCTTTTACTTTGTCTTTTACTTCATTTATTGTCTCTGTTGTTTCTTTTATTATTTCATCTGTATCAACTGTTCTTTCTTTATTTTCTTTATCCATTTTATTTTTCCTCCTCAATTAATTATATACATATTATATACTTATATTTTGTTTTTGTCAGTATATTTTTGTAATCTTTTTCATTTTGTGCAAATTGTCTTAATACTTTGTTCCTGTTGAACAAAAAAAGTGGCTTCTCCTAATGTGAAAAAGCCACCTCTTTTTTATAATAATTTTTTAATCCCTCTCGAATGGTACAATATTACTATTCCCTCCAAATGCAGGAGTCATTTTTCTGCTATTGTATGGTACAATTTTACTATTGTTATCAAAAACAGATGTCAATTCATATTTTGCCTTTGCTTTGTCTAGTTCTTCTTGTGTTCTTCGCAATCTTTCCTCAAGATCTGTTATTATTTTTTCTTGACGTTGTCGTCTGTTTGCTTCTAAAACTTCTGAACCAGTTTGTTTTTCCTCTTCTTTTGCTTTTATTATTTCATATTCCTTATATATTCTTTCATAGTCTTCTTTTACCTTAGCAGTTAATACTTTTATTTTATCAAATACACCACCAGTTATTTTTTTGGCCTTAAAAAACTTATTAGTTATTGATCCAAGGAGTTTTTGCCAAAAATTTTGCTTTACTAATCCTGAAAAAGCATTATTTATATCATTTTGTATTTCATTTAATCTCTCATCTCTTTTTTTAGTAAAATCATTCAAATAATTTTCTATTTCAGAAATTTTAGTTCTTGCTTCTCTTATTGAAACTTCCGTTTCTTTTATTTTTTTATCATATTTTAATGTAGGGTCTCTTTTTATATGTTCTTCTAATTCATTTCTTAAAATTTTTTCTTTACCCTCATCGTTTTCCAATAATGCTTTTTCAAATTCTTTAATCAATTGACTTTTTTTGCTCTCATATATTTTATATTCTTGTGTAGCTTGCATTCTTCTTTTTTCATTTAAAAACTTATTCTTATTCTTTATTGCTTCACTTTCATCAGCTCTATAGCCATCCAGTCGATTTAAATATCCAGTACATATTTTTTTATACACATCAGACACTTGCTTTAATTGACTGTTATATTCTTTTACTATTGATTCCTTTTGTTTGCTAATGATTTTATAAGTTCCTTCACATTCTATTGCTTTATTCTTAACAATTTCAGTTATTTCACCTGTTTTTTTATTTAAAGTTTTTGATATACGAAACATTTGAATATGCGAACGTACAAATTCTTTTGCAATCAATTCCAACAATGCATTTTTCAATTTTTCTTGTCTTTGTAATTCATCATTTAAAATTTGCACATCTGACTTTTGTTCATTGCTAATTTGCACATTTGACTTTTGTTCATTGTTTAAATTTTTCACAACTGAATCTTCTTTGACATTTTTCACATTCAATTTTCCTTTAGCTACTAATTTTTTTACATCTGTTTCCTCGTTACTTCCAAAATTTTGGGCTTCTTCACCTTCTTTATCTAAATCAATAAATTCTAATCCTTCATATAACTCTGAATCTGGTATCTTAGTATTATGAACATTATATACATTAACATCAAAAATTCCCTTATATTCATCCGAATTTTTATTAGTGTTTTCCATTTTTTACCTCCCTAAATATTTACTATTTTAATAATTCGTCTATTTCACTTCTTATTTTCACAATATCATTTTTTAATTTTTCTTCAATTTTTTCTAATTCATTTATAGAAGTTTTGTCTAAATCTAAAATTTTTCCGTCTACAATTACAGTTCCATACTTTTCACTCATTTTGACTCCTCCTTTACATTTTTATTATACCTTAAGTTACATTTTATGTCAAGCTGTTTTTTACCTTTTCAGCAAATATATTACAATTTTATTAAAAATTTGTAAGGAAATTGTAATTTATTAGTATAGACAGTTTTTTTGCCATATGCTATAATTATTCTTATGTGATATTTAAATTTTTAATGGGGGTTAAATCATATGAAAAAAGTTATAAAAGTTATTATCTTTCTAATATTATTTATATTGATTTTTACAAATTTTGTTTATGCTAAGTTATCTTCTACAACACATTTCGAGGTTGTTGATAAAAGTGTTTGTGAAATGGACTTTGGAGAAAACGGCAAATTTACAAAACAGATTATATCTTATGACGAAAATTCAGTTACTTTACAACTTAATGTAATGAATACTGCTGAAGAAAAAATTGAAAAAACGGTATCTGAAATATTTTTAGTTATAGATAATTCTTTAAGTTTAAATGAAAAGGTTTCAGATACTGAAACAAGAAAAGACTTAATTTATAATTCTGCAAAACAGTTAGCTACTAAATTAAATGCTTCTGATCCAGAATTTAAAATTGGTGTTATCTGTTTCTCTAGCAATTCTGATGCAAAAAAAGAAGGTACTATAGAGGATGCAACTTTAATGCAAAGTTTAACAACAGACAATAGTGATGTTCTTAAAGCTATTGAGGATATAAATGATACAAATTTTGGTTCTAGAACTAACATTGAAGCTGGATTAGAACTTGCAAATCAAAATTTTTCTGGTACAGCTGATAAAGAATATATTATTTTAATATCAGATGGTGTTCCTAATGATGATATTCATGGAAATACTCTTCAATTTTCTGATATAGTTTTAGGGAATACAAAAAATAAATTAATAGAATTAAATGCTAAAGGTATTAAATTAATTTCTGTTTTAGCTGGTGTTAGTGATACAGTTGAATCTACTGTTAACAAAACTTATGTAGAACTTGCTGAAGAAGTATTTGGTACTGAAATTAAACCAACCGCTGGAAAATATTATTTTATAAGTGATTCTAATATTAAAACTATTGTAGAAAATAATGTTTTTAATGATATTGAAATATCTAAATCTACTACACTAACTAATATTGTTATAAAAGATTATTTTCCTAAAAAAATAATTGATAATTTTGATTTTGCATATGTGGCTTCTCCTAATTTAGGAAACGTAAGTGCAGAAATTGATAAAACTACAAATTCTATTACTTGGACTATTCCATCTTTAGATGCTGGAGAAAGTGCTTCACTACAATATAAATTAACTTTAAAGGATAATTTTAATAAAGATATTCTTGGTCAAATTTTACCAACAAATGAGAAAGTTAATATTACAGATGATCAAGGTGATAATAAAACCTCAACAGTTTCTCCTAAAGTAAAAGTAACTGAAGATGTTCCTATAGAGGTTATACCTCAAGCAGGTATTTCAAATACTATATTTATTGTAATAACAATAATAAGTATATTAGGAATTTATCAATTTATAAGGTATAAATCTTTATATAAATAATTGAGTATTGATTTTTAGAGACATGTTATGTGTCTCTATTTTTTCTCTTCTCTTTCTTATATTAAAAATATACTTAAGGTGTTTCTGATTTTATTATTTTCCTCTAATTTCTAATTTATAATTTAAAATTTAATACATATTTAATTTATAATCTTTCATACTAATATTATAAAGGAGGTCTAAAATATGAAGACTACTGTCAATTTATATAGTCAAAAGACTGGGGAAATTTCTCGATTTCTCACTAATTTCTATAATAATAATAATAATAATATAAATGTGCAAAATGATATGTTTAAATGGAATAATTCTTATGATAACCCTATTGAAATTTCTGATATAATTGGAGTTTTTGTTGATAATAATGATAAATATGATATAAATATGTGGATTAGCTTAGATGATAATATTTTTATTAATGTTACTTCCTCAAATTCAGATAAAATAATTAGGTATCTATTTGAAAGATACCCATATTAATTATACTTCATTACTATCATTACTTGCCTTTTCTTCTTCTGTTGCTTTTGTAGCAATCGCATCATTTACTTCTGTTTTTTCTTCATTTTTAATTTCTTCTTTATTTTCATTTTTAACTTCTTTATCTGTTTCTTTTGGTTCTTGATTTTGCTCCATTCCACAATTTGAACAGTATTTTGCTTCCTTCTCTATTTTTTCATGGCAATTTGGACATTGTTTTCTATCTTTTAGGTTTAATAATTCATTATTTTGTTGTTCTATTTCTTTTGAAATTTTATCTATTTCTTCACAGGCATTTTGTATTTCTTCATCAAAGTTTTCTTTAGTTGTGGCTATATGTCTTCTATATACAGCTTCTCCTATTTCATTGTATAAATTTTCAATTTTAGATTTGTTTTCATTCATTTTCATTTTTATTTTTGTTTCTTTCGCTATTTTGTCTGCCTTTTCTGTTGTATATTTATATGTCTGTGAAGCTACTTCTCCAATTTTCTCAAAAATTTCCATGCATATCTCCCTTTCTTTCATTATTCTACTAAATATATTCTTTACAAATTTAATTTTTTTATGCACATGCATATTGAAGGTTTTTTTATGAAATTTTTCACGCTATGTCGTTCCACCTATTCCAACTGGTAATTATTTTTATCTAGAATTCTGATTTTTTATTTCGTACCATTAATTCATTTACTGCAATTTTTGGCTTTAAATCTTCAAATAAAACTGAGTAAACTGTATTTAAAATAGGCATATCTATATTATGAATTTTTCCTAATTTGTATGCTACTTCAATATTATCTACACTTTCTATTACCATACCTATTTCTTTTTTTGCTTCTTCTAAAGTCTTTCCTTTTCCTATCAATTTTCCTGCTTTTCTATTTCTACTATGCTCACTTAGACAAGTTACTATTAAATCCCCTAACCCTGTTAGTCCATAAAAAGTTTCTTCTTTTCCTCCAAGTGCTTCTCCTAATTCTGCAATTTCTTTTAGTCCTCGTGTAATTAATGCTGCAAATGAATTATCTCCTAACCCTAATCCTGCTCCTACACCAGCACAAAATGCTATTATATTTTTTAAGGCACCTCCAAGTTCAACACCTTTTACATCTTCAGATGTATAAATTCTTAATTTCTCATTCATAAATTCTCTTTGTATTGTTTTGCATAGTTCTTCATCTTCTGACGCTATTACTAATGCAGTAGGTATACCTATTGATACTTCTTCTGCATGGCTTGGTCCTGATAGTACTCCTATTTTTGAGTTTGGTAGCTCCTCTCGTATTACATCATCTAATGTCATTAGTGTATCACTCTCAAATCCTTTAGAACATATGATGATTGGTTGTCTTGTAACATATTGTTTATATCTTTTTACTGTTTCTCTTGTGAATTTTGATGGTGTTATATGTAAAATTATATCAGAATCTTTTATTGCTTCTTTATAATCTAAAGTACATGTTACATTTTGAGGTATTACTGAATTTGTTAAAAATTTACATGTTCGCTTTTCATTAATATATGCTTTTTCTTCTTCATCAAATGACCAAATTTTAATTTTATGTCCTAATTTTCCTAAATGTATGGCTAAAGCACATCCCCATGAACCACTACCTATTATACATATCTTTTTCAATTTTATCATTCCTTTCTTATGTGTATTATTGTTTTTTTAAAGATAATTTATTCTCTGTTCCTGTTAATATTCTCTTTATATTTGTTCTATGATTTAATATTACTATTAAAGCTAATATTATACTAAAAGCTATATATTTTCCTGATACTATATAATATTCTGAACCCATATTAAATATGGTTAATACTGGAAATAAAATTGCAGTAGCTATTGAGCCTAATGATACCATTCTGGTAACTGCCATTACTAATAATGCAAACACTAGACATATTAGTCCTATTTGCCAGTTTATAATTAATACTAATCCTAAAGATGTAGCAACTCCTTTTCCTCCTTTAAATCCAAAATAAATTGGAAATGTATGTCCTATTATTGCAAAAATACCAGCAATTTGTACTAAATATTCTGTTTTTACTCCTGCTTTAAAATGATTTGCAATATTTCCAATTAATAATGCTAGTAATACTGGAACTATTCCTTTTAATATATCACACACTAATGTTATCAATGCTGCCTTTTTTCCTACTGTTCTTAACATGTTTGTAGTCCCTGCATTACCACTTCCTTTTTCTCTTAAATCAAACCCTGCCATTTTCTTACTTAGTATTATTGAAAAATTTATACTTCCAATTAAATATGCTATTATTAATATTACTATATATATAACCATTTTTTCCTCTCCTTAAATTATCATTTTTTTTCAATTTTCTCTCTTGCTATCATTCGTATAGGTGTTCCCTCTAATCCAAATTCTTTCCTTATATGATTTATTAAATATCTTTCGTAAGAAAAATGAAATAAGTCTTTATTATTTACAAATACAATAAAAGTTGGTGGCTTTGTACTTGCTTGTGTAACATATAATATTTTTAGTCTTCTACCTTTATCTGTTGGTGGTTGTGTTATGGCTATTGCTTCATCTATTATTTGATTTAATGTACATGTTGGAACTCTTAATGCATTCATCTTTGCTACATCATTTATCATTTCAAATAATTTATCTACTCTTTGTCCTGTTTTTGCCGATATAAAAATTATTGGTGCATATGTTAAATATGATAGTTTATTATATATATCTTTTTTAAACTTGCTAAAAGTATTGTTATCTTTTTCTATTTCATCCCATTTATTTACTACTATTATTATTCCTTTTCCTGCTTCATGAGCTTCTCCTGCAATTTTTGTATCTTGCTCTGTTACTCCTTCTGTCGCATCTATCATCATTAAACATACATCTGCTCTTTCTATTGCAAGTAATGTTCTCATAATACTATATTTTTCTATTCTCTCTTTGATTTTACTATGCCTTCTAATTCCAGCAGTATCTATAAGAGTATATTTTCCATATTCATTTTCATGATATGTGTCTATTGCATCTCTTGTAGTTCCTGCAATATCGCTTACAATTACTCTATTTTCTCCAAGAATTCTATTTATCAATGATGATTTTCCTACATTTGGTTTTCCTATAATAGCTACTTTTGTAATTTCTTCATCATTTTCTTCATCTGATTCTGGAAGCCTTTTACAAACTGCTTCTAATACATCTCCTATTCCTAATGCATTTGTTGATGATATTGCTAATGGTTCTCCTATTCCTAAGGCATAAAATTCACTTATATTTTCTGAAGTTTTTCTGAAATCATCTGATTTATTACATACTAATATAATTGGCTTTCTTGATCTTTTTAGCATTAATGCAATTTCCTTGTCCGTTTCCAGTATTCCATTTTTTATATCTGTCATAAATATAATTACATCTGCCATACTAATTGCAATATTAACTTGTTCTAACATATTTACTACAATAGTATCTTTTGATTTTGGCTCTATACCTCCTGTATCTATTAGCGTAAAATTTTTTCCACACCAATTAGCTTCTGCATATATTCTATCTCTTGTTACACCTGGTTCATCTTCTACTATAGATATTCTTTGACCAACTATGTAATTAAAAAATGTTGATTTTCCTACATTTGGTCTTCCTACAATAGCTACTATTGGTTTTGACATCATATCCTCTCCTTCTTTTTCTATTTTTATATTCTGATATTATCTCTTCAATTATTTAATATATAAGTTTACCATTTAACAAATCATCATTTTTTATCCAATCATCTACATTTATTTTTATATATTCTTTTTTATTATCTCCTCTAATGACAACATGTTTTATTCCTGCATTTATTATCATTTTTCTACAAGTTTGACATGAATTAGCACCTTGCTCATATTCCTTTGTGTCTTTTCTTATTCCTACTAGATACATTGTTCCTTCTATCATATCTTTTCTTGACGCACTTATTATCGCATTTTGTTCTGCATGTACAGACCTACAAGCATCATATCCTCCATGTCTAATTTCTGGAAATATCTTTTTTTTAGTACAATATCCTAAGTCTATACAATTATATCTTCCTCTTGGTGCTCCTGTATAACCGTGTTGCAATTATTTCATCATTTTTTACTATTATACATCCAAAATTTTTCCTAAGACATGTGCCTCTTTCTGCTACTGCTTCTGCTATGTCTAAATAATAGTTAATTTTATCTACTCTATCTCTTTCCAACTCATAATCCCTCTTTCTAGTTAGCCAATTTTCTGAATAGTCAAATAGTAATGAATTATTTATTACAAAAACATCAATCCATATTAAAATTTTAATATTGGTGAATTGTAACAATGGTAATTATAACATATCTATTTTTTTTTAACAAGTATTGACAAATTTATAAATTGCTAGTATACTATTATGGTGTTATAAATGATAATATTAACTATGAGGGAACAGTACACTGTATCTCTATATATTAAAATAAAAGCACTAGATAATTAAGGAGGGATAAAAATGGCACAACCAAAAAGAAGATGGTCAAAAGCAAGAACTGGAGCAAAACGTTCTACTTGGAAATTAGAAAATCCTAACATTGTAACTTGTCCTCATTGTCATGAACCTGTATTACCACATAGAGTTTGTTCTAACTGTGGTTACTACAATGGAAAACAAGTAATTAATGTTGAAACTGCTGAATAGAAAAAAGGAGTACTATCATTGTTACTCCTTTTTTTTATATTATAGCAAGCTCCTACTTTCCTATCATATAAAATGCTATAATCACTAATTCATATAGATTTGCCAATTTATGTTCAAAACTTAAATTGGCAAAAGAAAAAATGGCAATGCCATTTTTTCTTGTTTTAGTGTGTATGTGTTGTTGAGCTATTATAATATGTGTCCATATACCATGAATATAAATCAAACACATCATTTGTTTTTGGTTTTTTGTATTTTACTGCATGGGTATCTATTGTTATACTTTCAATTATCACATCTGTTTCTGGTCTAGTTGTTTCTTTTTTTGTAACTTCTCCTGTTTCTTCATTTTTATTTTCATCAACTGCTGTTTCTACTTTTGAAATATTATCTACGGTTTCCATTCCACTTATTACTTTACCAAAAGCAGCATATTCGCCATTTAAACTTGATAAATTTTCTGTCATAATAAAAAATTGTGAACCCGCAGAATTATAGCTTTCTTTTTTTAAGTTAGGAGAATATGTGGTATAATCTCCTCTTGCCATTCCTATAACTCCTCTTTCAAATTTTAAAGTATTATTATCATATCCATTCTTTTGAAATTCCCCTGGAATTGCATATAATTTATCAGATTCTGAATCCTTTTCTATACTTTTGTCTAAATCACTAAGTCTCGGACTTCCTGTACCATCTCCACTAGAATCTCCTCCTTGTATTAGCGTATCTTCAACTCTATGGATTTTTAATTCATTATAAAATCCATTATTTGCAAGTGTTATAAAATTTGCAACTGTATTCTCTGCATATTCTGGATACAATTCTACCACAACACTTTGGTCATATCCTTTTATCTTAATCGTTGCAATTGGATGGTCAATTTTTTGTGTTGCATTTAAAATTATTCCTACACATACTCCACTAAGTAAAACTATAACTAAAATTATTGCTATTATTAATATTGCCTTCTTCACTTTTATCCTTCCTTTCTTTGGTATCAATCTTTAAATTTTTCTTTTCCTTATAGATTTAACCATTCTATTTATATAATTTTCTTTATTATATCATTAAAAATTTTTTAAGACAACAGTTTATCAAAAACAAATTGTTCTTGCATTCTTTGTAAAGCTTGTTTAATTGCTCTAGCTCTTATTTCTCCAATTCCATCTACTTCGTCTAAAGCTGGAATATCAGCAATTAAAATATGCTGAAAAGATTTAAAAGATTTTACCAAATTTTCTACTATATTAGATGGCATTTTGGGTACCTTGCTTAATAGTCTATATCCCCTAGTATATACCCCAACTTCATCAAAGTCATCAAAATTTTGATATCCAAGAATTCTTGCTATAGCTATTGAATTCAATAAATTTGATAAATCTAATTCTATAATTTCTTTTAAAACATTTTCTGGTTTTTTTCTCTTAGAAATATAATCTTTAATTATAAGTAATTCTTCTTTTTCTAAGTCACCTACTAATTCTTCAATTTGCATTTCAACAAGACGCCCTTCTTCTCCTAATTCATAAATTTGCCTTTGTACTTCTTCTACCATTTTCATGACCATTTCTGCTTTTTGAATAACTGTTATAACATTTTCAAGAGTAACAATATCATTAAATTCAAATTCATTTAAAGTATTTATTTCTTTGTCATAAACTCTTTTATATTTCTCAGCTGTTTGCAATGCTTGATTTGCTTTGTCCAATACTCTTGAAGTGTTTTCCATTACATACTTATAGCTACCTTTATATACTGTAATTACACCTCTTCTTTGTGAAATACTTATAACTAATTGTTTAGTTTGTTTAGCTGTCCTTTCTGCCGTTCTGTGTCTTGTCCCTGTTTCCTTTGTTTCTATTAAAGAATTCGGTATAAGTTGAGCATTAGCAAATAATATCCTTTTTAAGTCACTACTTATTATAATTGCTCCATCCATTTTTGCTAATTCATATAGTCGTGATGGTGTATATTCTTCATTTATGTTAAATCCTCCATCTACAAGATCTAAAACATCTTTAGAATCTCCTATAACTATTAAACCACCTGTTTTTGCTTTTAAAATATTGTTTAGTCCTTCTCTTATTGGTGTACCTGGTGATATTAATTTTAAAACCTCAATTATATCATCATTTTTACTTTCTCTCATTTTAAACCTGCACCTTTCATTGCTTCATTAATATTTTTGACAGATATTATTTCTAAATTAAATTTATCTTTTAAGTGTCTCTTATTACTCTCAGGAATTATGCAGGTTTTAAATCCTAATTTTTCTATTTCCTTCAGTCTCTTTTCTATTAAGTTAACATTTCTAATTTCTCCTGTTAATCCAACTTCACCAATTACTGCAAGTTTTTTCGAAATTGGAATATTTTTATAGCTTGATGCTGTTGCAAGTATTATTCCTAAATCTGTTGCAGGCTCATTAATTTTAATACCATTTACAACATTTAAGTATACATCCTGATTTCCTAAACTTAATCCTATCTTTTTTTCTAATACTGCAACTAAAAGAGTTAATCTATTATAGTCTATTCCATTTGCTGTTCTTCTTGGAAGTCCAAACACAGTTTGTGTTGTTAATGCTTGTAATTCTACTAATAGTGGACGTGTTCCTTCAATACTTGCAACTACAACTGACCCTGAAGGTGTTTCATCTCTTTCTGAAATCATAACAGAAGATGGGTTCTCTATCTCTCTAAGTCCTAGTGACCCCATTTCAAATATACCAATTTCATTAGTGGATCCAAATCTATTTTTTACTCCTCTAAGTATTCTGTAAGAGAAATATCTTTCTCCTTCTAGATATAAAACAACGTCTACCATATGTTCTAAAACCCTTGGTCCTGCAATATTTCCATCTTTGGTAACATGACCAATTATTATAGTAGTAATAGCTTGAAATTTGCAAATTTTCATAATTCTAGCTGTTATTTCTCTTACTTGACTTACACTTCCTGGAGCAGATGTTATTTCATCTGAATAAATAGTTTGCACTGAGTCCAATATAACAAGTTTTGGAGTTGTAGTTTTTATTGCTTCTTCTATTATATCAATATCAGTTTCTCCTAAAAATAATATTCCCTCTCTATTAACTCTTAGTCTGTCTGCTCTTATTTTTATCTGTTCTGCAGATTCCTCTCCTGATATGTAAAGTATTGTTCCATCTGTTTCTAATTTTTCACAAATTTGTAAAATTAAAGTTGATTTTCCAATACCTGGTTCACCTCCTAATAATACTAATGAACCAATAACAATTCCTCCACCTAACACCATGTCTAGTTCTTTAAATCCTGTAGACATCCTTGTAGTCTCAATACCAACCACTTTGTTTAATTGTGTTGGAGTAGCACTTTTGTTTTTTTCTCTTCCAATTGAAGTTTTTAAGTTGTTAGATACCTTTTCTTCAAAAAAACTATTCCATGCACCACAAGTAGGACATTTTCCAAGCCATTTTGCTGATTCATAACCACATTCATTACAAACGAAAACAGACTTTATTTTTGCCATTTACATATTCCTTTCCATATTAAATATATTTTTTCTGTTTTTCATTTTGTATTATATCATTGCACTTTTTGTTTTGCAATTGTTTTTTCTTTTAATTTTCTTATTTTTCACATTTGATGTTATACTATATATAGTTTGAAATCTATTGACTTCTTTTTATTTATATTTAAAATATGTTTTTTAAACTTAAACTATACTTATCTTCTATATGTTCTAATATATAATCACATTTGTCTAGTTCACCTATTGCTTGGCTATATTCATCTGAATTTACATTACTATCTATTCCAACTATATACAAATGTACTTTTTCTAATTCGTCATGTTCTATATAATATGCCAATTTTTCATATCTTTCTTCCCAATTGTTTTTTAAATTCGTTATTTTTTCATTTACTAAGTTTACATCTTTTTCTTGCTCTATATCTTCCTTTATTTTACTTAATTCGATTTTTAGACTTTTTACACTTTCTTTTGTATAATTAATTGTAATTATATTTAATATTACTACTGCAATAATTATTACAAAACAAATTATTATTTCCTTTTTCATTTAAAATTTTTCCTCCTTTATTTTCTCTCTTTCTTCTGACAGAATATTTGTCCTTTTCCATCTAATGTTACTATTAATGCTTCTTCTGGATTAAATCCAAATTTTTGTACTGATTTTTTTAGCCATTCATAATTTCTACCTATTTTTTGTAGATTTTCTCTCATAATTACTCCATCTATTACTAAATCGTAAGATATCCCTTCATAATCTGGCATTATATTAAAGTCTTCTGGTATTGTGTTTCGTTTATTTGGCTTTTGAATCACTGTTAATTGTCCACTGGTTTCTAATATAGCATATTCTACATCTCCAATATTACTTATATTATTTCCTCTTAGTCTTTCTTCTAATTCATTTATGGTAAATCTCTCTTTTTTTAATGCCTTTTCGTCTATCTTTCCTCTATATATAAGTATTGTAGGTTTTCCACATACAATTTCTCTCATTCTTATGCTTTTCATATTTATCATGGATATTATTAAATGCATTATTAATAATGCTAAAATAGGTATAATTCCATTCCATATTGGTATTCCTGCTTCTGTCATTGGTATTGATGCTAAGTCAGCTATCATAATTGCTATTACTAATTCAAATGGTTGTAGCTGACCAATTTCTCTTTTTCCCATTAATCTCATTACAATTAAAATAATTATATATAAAATAATTGATCTTATAAAAGTAATTAACATATTTTCTCCTTAAAACTTTATTTTCGTATTATCTTTTCCATTTAATCTTAAATTATTCTATAAAATTTTTAATAAAAAGAATTTAAATTTGTTAATGATTTCCATATCTATGTAATTTTTTGTTTCTCTTTATTAGAAAAAGTTTTACAATTGTATAAAAAAATTTTTTATGTCAATAATATATTAATGAGAAAAATTATTTCTCATTTTATGAATTTGATTTTTTTAGGAGGTAAACTAAATGGATAATAGTCGTGTAGATAATAATACTCAAAGTGGTGCAAGTACAGCTTGGCAAATCGTTGGTAGATTAGTTGTTGCCGCTATAGTTCTTGGAATTACTGCATTTTTTACACCTGGTTTCTCTATTAATAATATATGGTCTTTAGCAATTGCTGCTATAGTTTTAACAATAATGGACTATCTAATAGTTAAATTTACTGGGCTACATGCAAGCCCTTTCGGTAAAGGTTTTGTTGGATTTATTCTAGCAGCAGTAACTTTATATTTAACTCAGTTCTTTGTAGCTGGTTATTCAATTTCTTGGATAGCTGCTATAATAGGTGCTTTAATATATGGAGTAGTAGATTATTTAATTCCTGGTGAACAACAGATGTAACAAGAAGTAAGTTAATCTAATAAACGAAAATGCGTGTCGACTAAGTCGATACGCATTTTCTAGCACACTTTTATTAAATATCCAATTAAGGAACGTAAATGGTTATACATCCTTCCCTATCATTAAGACATCCATTACTATAACTAGCAATAACCCTATCTGTATAAACAATACTTATTGAGGTACTTGCTGTGAAAAGTGAATGGTTCCATAATATGTCATTTACAAATTCTTCGCAATGTAAAACTCCTTCCTTATTTGTACTTGCATAAGGGACACAGAAAATGATTTTAGCAAAAAATTCATAATTCTCCATGCTTTCTCCCTTTATATCCCATAAATCGGTAATGACTATTGGTGTTTTTTCTGGCATAATACAAGTATAGCTACGTCCTACACCCTCAAAGACCTCTGAATCAAATGATTTCAATAAGCCATACAAATCTGTTTCTTGGTTCTTAAAAACATCTTTAATTTCTTTTTCTTTTAAGAATGGCAAGAGATTTCTCATTATTTGCGATTTTTCATAACAGAAAGTCTCGCTCATTGAACTTGAACAGTCAGAGTATATTGCATAATCATAATCATAATAATATTGATTAAAAAAAGCTGAATAGAAATCCTTTTCTGTAGTGTATTCTAATACATGATATAAAGCTGTGCAATAACAGAGATATGAATTACATTCACTCCACTCACCATTCTTGTACTCACGGATATTTCCGTCATAGACTGATAAGTAATCTCCTTCTCTGGCTGTAAAAGTATCTGTCTCAAATACTGTTCTTTCTCGCCGTTCTTCCTCCTCTGCTGCCATAACAGGCATTACTGCGGATGCTGCTAAAATTAAAGTCATTGCTAAAATTATTATCTTCTTCATTCTTTTGTTGCTCCTCTCCAAAATAAATTTTTATATATAAGGTCAAAATCAATATGTGTGCTAGATATTGATTATTATTTTTGCAAAATGAAAGAATTTTTTATGCTTTAAATCTTGTTTTATTCTTTTCTATTATATCATTATTTACATAAAATTGCAAATACAGAATACAAATGGGCACGGTAAACCGTACCCTACAATATCATTATTGCTTTTTTCTATCTGATATGTCTTTATCTATTTGTTTACTCTTTTTTACAACTTCTGAGGTAACTCCATTTTTGTCATCACAACATGCATCTGGTGTTTCTGGCTTTGGTGGATATTTTGGTCTTGTATCTATTCCTAATGCATTCCCTATTCCTAACATTTCTGTTGTTAGTCCTAAACCTGTTGCAGCACTTGCAAGTTCAGTTGGCATAAATATTTTTGTTGCTCTTCCATCACTTATTGCTTTTAAAGCATCTAATTTCTTTAATGTTAAAACTCCATCATCTGCATTTGCTCTTTTTAACATTTCAATACCTTCTGATTCTGCTTCATATACTAGTCTTATTGATTCTGCTTTACCTTTTGCTAATGCTATTTCTGAATCTCTTTCTGCTTCTGCTGCTAATATTTTTGCTTGTTTGTCTCCTTCTGCTCGAGATACTACTGATTCTTTATGTGCTTCTGCTTCTAGTAATGTTTGACGTTTTTCACGTTCTGCTTTCATTTGCTTTTCCATTGCTTGTTGTATTTCTTTTGGTGGAATTATGTTTTTGAGTTCTATACGGTTAACTCTAATTCCCCATGGATCTGTTGCTAAGTCTATAATTTCTCTCATTTTATTATTTATTAAATCTCTAGATGTTAATGTTTGGTCTAATTCCAAATCACCTATTATGTTACGTAATGTAGTTGCTGTAAGATTTGCTAATGCCATTATTGGATTTTCAACTCCATATGTAAATAGTTTTGCATCAAATATTGTATAATATACTACTGTATCTATTTGCATTGTAACATTGTCTTTTGTAATAACTGGCTGTGGTGGAAAGTCTGCAACTTGCTCCTTTTTTGATACCACATTTGCTACCCTTTCTATTAGTGGAATTTTAAAATGTAATCCATTATTCCATGTTTGTTTATAGCTTCCTAAAAATTCTATTACATAGTTTTTTGCTTGTGGAACTATTCTAATACAACTACAAAGAATAACAATGATAATTACTATTAATATAATCCATCCCATTTATATTTCCTCCTTAAAAATAAACTTACTATATTATTATACCATATTTGTCATTTTTCTACAATATTTTTATGTGCTTTTGTTTTTCTATATTTTTCTCAAAATTTTCTTTCTATTTTTTCCCCAGATTATTTAACTCATATATCTGCTTTCGTATGAATTCTTTTGCTTCATTATATCCTTTTGCATATAAGAAATCAATTTTACTTGAATCTAATAAAGAAATATGTTTTGTCTTTATTTTTAATAATTCTTCTGCACCTGCTAACTCAAAGTTTGATAGTTCATGAGAAAGTATACCAAATGCTCTTTCTAGCACTTCTATTATATTTATATAGTCATCATCTTTTAAAAATTCCTCAAATACTACACAAATTATTTTATCTGCCCCAATAAGTTCTAATTCTTTCCATGGTGTGTTTTCTTTTATGCCTCCATCTATTAATTCATCTCTCCCATACTTAATAGGTTCGAATACTCCTGGATAACTACAACTTGCTCTTACTGCTTTTTCAATTTCAATATTTGTTATATATTTTTTTCCATCATCATATGAACCTCTAGTTTTATAAGATGAAAAAATATACTTTTTACCATTATGTAGACTTACACTTGGTATTATTAATGGCATTTTTATATCTTTAATATTTTCTATTCCTTTTTTCTGACAAAATCCCTTCATTAATTTTTCTATTTTTTTACCATTATTTAGTCCTTGTATTATAATATCGTTTTTTAGTATTAATCCATATATTAGTTTAACCACATTCCATACACTTATGTAATTGATTTGTCTACTATAATTTTTAAATAATGAATATATTTCTTCTGGTTTATATCCTATTGCATATAATGTTGCAACAATACTTCCAGATGATGTTCCTGATATATAATCTATTTTTATGTTTTCATCCTCAAATGCTTTTAGTACTCCTATGTGTGCTGCACCTTTTATTCCTCCACCAGATAATGCTAATCCTAATTTCATTACACTCCCTCCCTTTAAGTATTTTATTATCTTAAAGAGCTTTTTGTGTCATTATATTAAATCTCCTGCCCCTGATTTCCTTGCAATTTTAAATTTTTCTTTATCTTTTTTTGTAATAATTATTTCTTTTATTTCATCTTTGTCACACACTTTTAGTTTAATAAAACCGCTATATATCATTGGATGCCTTAAAATTCGACTTTTTTCGGTTTGATTAATGTTTTCTTTTGCTACTGATAAATATATATACTTTTCGTCTTCATATGGAACATTTCCTTCTTTTAATTCTTTATGTATTTTTGTTCTTTGTACTCTACATGAAAAATTACACCAATCACTTTTTTGTAATTTGCATTCATTATTTTTACATGGTGCTACAATTTTTCCCCCCTTTTCTATTAATTTTTTCTTTGCATTAATTATATTATTATATCCTTGCATTGTTCCTGGCTCGACTATTAATAGCATTTTATTGCATGTTTTCCATAATTTTTCTACAATTATATTTTTTTTATCGTTACTGATTTCATTTAACATATATGATACAACTACTAAATCATATTTTTGTTTTATTTCATCTTTACATATATCAAATTTATTCCACTTAGCTTTTTTTGAAATATTATCGTAATTATCAAAAATCTTTTTGCCTATTTTCTGCATTGAATCTTCTCTTTCTAAACATTGTATTTCTTCTATATCTAATAATTCATTTACAGCTAGTGCTCCTGTACCAGTTCCTGCTCCAATGTCTACCACAGTTTTTATATTTGGGTTATAAATTTCTATTGAATGTTTTAGAGAATTGTATACTGCTCCATATGTTGCTGGCATTCTTGAAATAGCATATGCTAATGCCTCATTTTCGCTTTTTAATAGTCTTTTTCCTTTTCCTTCATTTTTTCTATAGTTTATACTTATATTTTTTGCATTATTTTGTAATTCATTTTTACTTATTGTGTTTAATTCTTTTTCTATATATTTCTTTATTTGAATTGGTAAATCCATCTTATATTTCCCTTCCAAAAATAGAGTCACAGTTAATTAGAATTTAACTGCGACTTTCTTTATCGATTTTACAATATTTATTATATATTGTCTTTAAATTTTTTGAGGTTATTGTTTTGTTAATACCTTCTTTACTTATTTGCAAAAATACTTCATCAAAAACTTTTTTTACGCTTTCATTTATTGGTTCTACATCACGTTCTTTATTTTTCCAATATTGCAATTCTGTATCTTTTGTCCACTCTTTTCCTGTATATACAATTGATGCAGAGATTTTATCGCAAATCATTTCAACTGTATATTTGTATGGAATTATAGGCATTTTTATTGGCGCTCTTAAATCATACCAATATGCCGAATGATGTTTGTTTCTTGCTCTATGATGTAACCAAACTTTAGAAAATCCTTCTATTTCTTTTTGTATTGGAATTGGACTTTTCTTTCCCCCTTGATAATATCTTACTGAATCCCAAAATTCTAACCATGAATATTTGGATAAATCATGTACTAGTCCTCTCCAAGGTATTCCAGCTCTACAGCATAATTTGAATACAATCCATCTATGCTTATTTATTGTATTAAAGTGTTTTATTGTATTTTTTAATGTAATTTTATACCCTTTTTCCACAATTATCACCATATGTATTTTATATCATCTTTTATAGTTTATCAATACCTTTGAATCAAAATTATAGTAAAAAAATTCTTTTACAAAAATATCCATTTGCATTCCCATTTTTAAAAAGTTGATTTTATTTATTTTTTATTATATAATTTCCATACGACCTGATTCTTATTCTTACTTTTCGCATTTTAGACGGTTTTAATAATATTTTGAATAGACTATAAATGCTATATTGGAGGTTTTATATAATGAAAGTTAAAGAAATTAGATTATTAGATGTAGATATTTTTCAAAATGAGGAAAAAATTTTTTCTGGTAAAATTGAAGATGCTTATTCCCTATATGGAGATTTTGATACTAAGGAAATTCATTTTGAAGATGGAAAAATGTATATAACAATTTAACATTTGAAAGGAGTTTTATCATATATGAGTACTAATAAGAGTAATAATAAAAAAAATGATATTTCAAATTTTCATATTCCTAGATGGAACGAACTTCCTAATCTGGATTTATATTTAGACCAAACTGTTACTTTGCTTGAAACTTATTTACAAAATTATATTGGAAATAAAGATGAAAAGATAATTACTAAAACTATGATAAATAATTATGTTAAGGCTGGTCTTTTAAAAGCACCTAAAAAGAAAAAGTATAAAAAGACTCATATTGCTACTTTATTTGTTATTTGTACTTTGAAACAGATATATAGTATAAATGATATAAATGAACTTATTAATCTTGCAATTAAGACTACAAAAATAAATAATGCTTATGATGAGTTTTGTATTGCGTTAGAAAAGGCTACTGCTTTAACTTTTGCTGGTAAACAGTATACTGATGATGATAATATGACTGAAGAAAAATATCTTTTGAAAAATGTTGTTCAGTCTTTTGCAAATAAATTATATGTTGAAAAAACATTTTTACATAAATAGATTATTTTATAAGGAAGAAGGATTTGATTATATGACTCGTGAGGATTCAATTAAACGTGTTGGTATTGTAGGAATTACTGGTAATATTTTTTTGCTTACTATAAAGTTTATAATTGGTTTTATTTGTCATAGTCAAGCTATGCTTGCTGATGCTGCTAATAGTGCTGGAGATATTTTTGCTTCTTTTATGACTACTATAGGAAATAGAATAGCTAAAGCTCCTAAAGATAATGACCATAATTTTGGACATGGAAAAGCAGAATATTTATTTTCAATGTTTATAAGTATTTCTATGATATTTGTAGCTTTTAAATTATTATGGGATTCTGCTAATTCACTTATCTTTGGTTCTAATTTCAATTTTTCTGTATTCCTTATAATTGTTTGTATTATCACTATTATTGTTAAGTTTTCCCTATTTCTCTATACTAGAAAATTATATAAATTACATGATAGTATTTTAATTAAATCAAGTATGCAGGATCATAAAAATGATTGTATTGTAACAATATGCACATTAGTATCTATTATATTTGGTTTATATGGAATATATTGGGTTGATGGAGCTGTCGGAATTGGAATTTCACTTTGGATTTTCTACTCAGGAAGTGTAATTTTCTTAGAAGCATATAATGTTCTTATGGATACTTCTGTTGATGAGATTACTAAAGATATGATTGTTGAGCTTTCACATACTTATGATAACATAAAAGGTATTGAGGAAATAGCTTCTGCTCCTGTTGGATATAAATATATAGTATTTATAACTATATGTGTAGATGGAAATATCTCTACATTTCAAAGTCATAAATTAGCTGACGATTTAGAACATGATATAAAAAAACTGGATAAGATTTATGATGCAATTGTTCATGTAAATCCAGTTTAATTATCTATTTAGTTGTACAATTTCTATAATATCAGCAATATATTGACTTATAACTGGTATATTTAAAGTAATTATCCTTTGAAGAATAATTATAATTATCGCTGTAACAATTGAAAATCCTATTCCTATCCCTACTCCCTTTGCAATCCCAGATATAAAATTTCTCCATATTAATTTCTTCCAATTTCCTATAATCTCACTTAATTCTATTATATTATTTTTAGTGAGATTATTATTTAAATTTTCAATATTTTTCTCTAATCCTTTTAATAATTTTTCATTCATTTCCATTAAATCACCTATCTTTATAATTTACACTTTTTTGTAAATTAATACATCTCATGCTTTTTTGCATGAGATATATTAATTTTTAATCTTCTATTGTGTTATTTTTATCGCTATCGTCTTCTTCTCCATAATCTTTATCATCTTCTTCATCATAATCTTTATCGTCTTCTTTATCATCATTATTATTAGTTTTGTCTTTTGCCTTTTCTTTAGCTTCCTCTTCTTTTAATGTTTCTAGTTGTTTAATTAAATCTTGTAATTTTGTAATGTCTTTCCCCATTTGTTCCCAATTTGTAATATTACTTGAGTCATACAAATTATGATTTGCCTTTATAATAGAATTTATTAATTCATCTACTGTATCTGTATTTTCAACCTCGATTTCAACTGATTTTTTTGATGATAATAAATTTGTTAATGCTTCTTTTAAGTTATCACCTATTGCAACTTTAGTTCCTGAAGCTACTACTACTTTCTTTAATATTGGTGTACTTTGTGTTTCATTTAATGAAAGCTGATATATTGGTACTACATATAATAATTTATTTTCTATTGGCACTATTATCATATTTTTTATTAATCTAGTACCAGTTACACTTAATGTAGATATTTCACTTGATATTGTTTTATTTTGACTTAACATATTATTTAGTTGTAATGGTCCTAATATATTACTATCTTGAGAAAATTTATACATTGTTAATTTTGTATCTGTTCCATTTGCTGTTCCTACTAAATATGATGTTATGCTTTGTTTTCCATGTAATGTATATGGTAATACAATTCCTAATTGTTCTTTGTCTGAATCAGTTGTTTTTAAAAGTGTATAATATGGATACATACTTTCTCCAGCAGTTGTTGTAGTTGATGTTGAATACATTGCTGGTTCCCATACATCATCCCCTCTATATAATATATCTGTTGATACATTATGATACATTCTTAATATATTTGATTGTATTGAATATAGTAATCTTGAGTATACAAATTGTCTTGATATATCTTCTGGAATCTCTGCTGCATCCTTAAATAATGTTGGATACATATTATTATATGCCATTATAATTGGGTCTGTTCTATCTGTTAAATAAAAGTCTATATTTCCGCCATAAGCATTTATTAATACTTTTACAGAATTTCTTATATAGTTTAATGTATGCCTTCCACCATTTTGCTCAATAGTAGTTGATTGAGAATATGGATATTGATTAGATATTGTATATGCATCTAATACCCAAACTAATTCTCCTGAATCTGTTATTACTAAATATGGTTCATCATCATATAGTAAATGTGGCATAACTTTTTGTGCTCTTCCTACTATATTTCTATTTATTAATATTGAACTATCACTACTTTCAAATGCTAATTTTGGTTTTTTTTGCTTAATTCCTAAAATTAATCTATCTAAAAATTCAGCTTTTAGTCCTCCTTCACCTTCATATTTTGTTTCTGCGTTTTGTGTTGAGCTTATAGGATAATCTACTTCTTTATAATTATTATTTATAACTACTGTATCATTTGTTCTTAGCCCATAATAAATTCTTGGTTGTTTGATTTTATTTGTATCATTAAAATCATTTGATAAGTATAATAAGTTTCCACTTTCATCTACTTCTGAAGCTGATGTAACAACTGCTCCATATCCATGTGTATATTCATATGTTTTATTATTATCTGTTCTACTTTCATTTGATATTTCTCTTGCAGAAACATATGCTAATTTTGAATTATATAATGTTGGTCTTGTATAATTATAAAGATAATATCCTGTTTTATCTTGTTTTTCTGTTAAAGTTGACAATACAATTTCTGAATTTACTATTGGTATATTTTCTATCACATTATGATATTTATTTGCTTCCTCAGATGATAATGTATCTGTATTTTCTATATTTATATCTTCTACATTAATATTGTAAGCAGTTTTTGTAAATTCAATATTTTTAGATATGTATTCTTTTTGCTTGTCTAATTCATTTTGTTTTACATATACCACTTGATATCCTAGCATTACTATAAACATTATTACTAAATATGCTGGTACAGATAATAAACTAACTATTATTTTTCTTGATTGCCTTCTATTAAATGCCTTTATAGCCATATATACAGCTATTACCATTACAATAGCTAATATTCTATATCCCCATACCTCTATATATCTTTCTGTTAGTCCTGCACCATTTATTAGTGTTCCTTCTTTATCATTTAAGTTTAAGAAACTATTAAATATAATTCCTTGTGTTTTTACAATAACTAACATTGCTATCCCTATTATAATTAACATTGCATATGTTAATAGTTGCTTAATAAATGAACTTCCCCTTAACATTTTTCCATCAATTGATTCAAAAAATATATTAAATGATATTATATAATATATTCCTGTATAAATGGCTAACCCTATAAATAAAACTATAAAATAGTATAATATCATTTCTATAAATGGTTTTTGGAACATATAAAAGCTAACATCTGAATTAAATATTGGGTCTGTTATATTAAATTGTGTAGCATTAATAACTGACATTGTTGTTTTTAATAGCCAACTTGATGTAAGTATGGATACAATTAATGCTATTATAAAAGCTAAACTTTTATTTGCAAGTTTTGGTATCGGTTTTCCTTCTTGTAGGAAAAACTTTTTTAATCCTCTTTTTATAATAATATTTGTTATGAAAACACTTATGAATATAATAACAAAATTAACTAATGCTATATATTTTAAATATGTATTGTTTTGATTATATATTTCTATGTATTCTTCCCCTATTTCTGATATTTCAAGGAATTGAGCTCTATAATTTACATATGAATATATTGCAAAAATAATAGTTACAATTAATACTAAAATTAATTTCCATTTTCCCTTTTTCTTTTTAGGGCTTTTTTCTTTTTCTATAACTTCTGATTCTATTTCTTCTTTCTCCATATTAAACTCCCTTCTCTATTCTTATTAGTTCGAAAATAATTGTTCTTTGCTAGGCACGCAAAGACGATATTCCATGAGATGTACTAATGTACGTTGAATGGAAATCGACAGAGCAGTAACAACGCTAAAGGGCAATTATTTTTGAACTTTATATTATGGCTTTTGCAAAATCTTCTGCATTAAACCTCTCCATATCCTCTATCTGCTCTCCTATACCAATAAATTTAACTGGTATCTTATTCTCATTAACAATTCCAAGTACTACTCCACCTTTTGCAGTTCCATCTAACTTAGTTAATACAATACCTGTTAATGGTGTAGTTTCTTTGAATGCTTTTACTTGTTGAATTGCATTTTGACCTGTAGTTGCATCTAATACAAGTAATACCTCTTTTGTTGCTTCTGGTAATTCCTTTTCTACCACTTTTTCTATTTTAAGTAGCTCGTCCATTAAATATTTTTTATTATGAAGTCTACCTGCTGTATCACAAATTAGTACATCTGCGTTATTTTCTTTTGCTATTTTTATTGCATCGAAAATTACAGATGCTGGGTCTGTTCCTTCATTTCTTTTTATAATATCACAGTTTGCTCTATTTGCCCATATTTCAAGTTGTTCTACTGCTGCTGCTCTAAATGTATCTGCTGCTGCAATTACTACTTTTTTACCTTCTTTTTTTAGATTATTAGCAATTTTTCCTATTGAGGTTGTTTTTCCAACTCCATTTACTCCAACTACTAATATTACCGAAGGTTTAGTTTCTAATTTTAATTCATTATCATTTTCTGATAAAATTTTTACCATTTCTTCTCTTAATGCTTCTTTTACCATTTCTGCATCTTTTATGTTTTCTTTTTTTATTCTATCTCTTAGTTTTGCTACTATGTCTGTAGATGTTTCAATTCCAATATCTGACATTATTAGTATCTCTTCTAATTCTTCAAGTAATTCCTCATCTACTTTTCTAAAAGTGCTAAAGACATCATTCATTTTACTATCAAAAGAAGATTTTGTTTTACTTAATCCTTGTTTTAATTTATCAAAAAAACCCATGTTTAGTTTCATTCCTTTTATTTATATTATAGCAATTATACTACACAACTCGCTTTTTGTCTAGCTTATATAATATTTTAATTTGGTATTGTCTTATATGCATAATTCCCAGTAAGTTTTGTTTTACAAATTGCAATAAGAGCTCCACTATAGTGTATTACCTCTAATTTTGTTTATAAAATTTAAAAATATCTTTTAAATTTATCTTTGAACCATAGTTTAATATTGCATTTGAATATATCTTAATAGAAATTCTTGCAATTATTATTATTGTTAATATTAATACTAATATAGATAAAATGATTTCTTTTGCTGTTGCTATTCCCATCATAATTCTAAATGGCATGCAAAATGCTGATGATAATGGAAAAATTGAAGCAAATACATTTAAATCACTTGTTGGATTCATCATAGTGAAATATGCTAAATAAAATCCTATAACTGCAAGAATTGCAACAGGTGAATTTGCTGATTGCACATCTTCTGGTTTGCTTACTGTTGAACCTGTTAATGCATACATTAAAGCATAAGCAAAATATCCCAATAAGAAATATACTAATGTCATAATTAATAAGAAAGGAGTTAAATTTTCAATACTAATCATTTTATCTAGTATACCTTCTTCTAAAAATAAACTATTAGATATTAGTGCTATTATTATCATTGCAAATACTTGTATTAATCCTACAATTCCTATTCCTATAGTCTTTCCTAATACTATTGTTCTCGGATTTGTTGATGTAACTAATGTTTCTATTATCTTTGATGTCTTTTCTGTTGTTATAGATGTAGAGACTTGATATGCACAGAAATATATTGCATAAAATAGAACTAGAGATAATAACATCATTACAATATTATTTCCTTGAACTTCTTGTGTTTCTGTTTGTTTCATTTCAAAATTAAAATTTGGAGTTATGTTTTCTAATTGTTGTGATGTTAAATTTAATTTTGAAATTTGTAAATTAGTATAAATCGTAGATAGTGAACTTACAATATCTTTTGGAACTTCACTAACATAAAGTAAGTTTTGAACAATATATTCTATATTTATGTTTCTATTTTCTGATTTAATAATTATTGCTTGGTTTATATCCCCATTTTCAATTTTTTCTTTGATATTGTCAAAACTTAATTCATCGTTTGATATTTGTACATCATACCCTAATTCGCTTTGTTTTAATATTTCTAATGCACCTTCAAATACATTATTGTTGTCAACAATTAATAATTTTTGATTTGAAGATACATCATCATCTCCATTTACCATTTTTAATATATTGGGTACATTAAATAATGCTATTATTATTACCCATATTACTATATTTGATATTATAAAAGATTTTCTTTTAAGTAAATCTTTCATAGTAAATGTTGCTACTGCAAATAAATCTCTCATTTTATTTTTTCCTCCTCTACTTTTTCTATAAATATATCATTTAATGATGGTTTTTTTATTTCAAATTTTAATACTTTTATGTTATTTTTAGCTAATATATCAAACAATTTATATCCTTGTTCTTCGTTTTGAATTTTAATCTCATAGTCATTGTCTTTGCTATTATATATTTCTAAATTTAACTCATTTATGTATTTATCTACATTATCTTTTGTACTTAGACTAATTCTATTTGCTGGATATCCTTCTTTTATTTCTTTTAGATTTCCTGTTAGTACTGTTTTTCCTCTATTTAGTATTAATAAATCTGTACAAAATTCTTCTATTGATGTCATTTGATGACTTGACATTATTATATATCTTCCTTCGTTAACTAAATCAAGTATTACATTTTTTAATAGTTCTGAGTTTACTGGGTCTAGTCCACTAAAAGGTTCATCCAGAACTATTAATTCTGGCTCATGCAATATTGCTGATATAAATTGTATTTTTTGTTGATTTCCTTTTGATAATTTTTCTGCTGTCATATTTAAGTATTCAGACACTTTTAGTTTTTCTGTCCATTTTTTTATAGAAATATCTGCTTCTTTTTTATCCATTCCTTTTAATTTAGCAAAATATAATAATTGCTCATAGATTTTAGTTTTTGGATATATTCCTCTTTCTTCTGGTAAATATCCAAAATTTACATTTTTTCTTTCTACCTTTTTACCATTCCATGTTATTTCTCCAGAATCTTTTTTTATTATTCCTAAGAGCATTCTAATAGTAGTAGTTTTTCCTGCTCCATTAGTTCCAAGAAGCCCAAATACACTTGGTTTATCTATTTCCAATGAAACACTATCTACTACTGTTTTGTTTCCATAACTTTTCTTAACGTTTTCTAGCTTTAATCCCATCTTTCTTCTCCTTCTATATTTCTATTTTTAATTTGCTTTATTATATCATTATTAATTATTTTGTACAACTATAAAATTAATTTTATATCTTGACTTTTATTTTTGTTTTGTGTATCATATATATGTACTAGCAAAAGATAACCTAAAAGTCATAAAGTTTATGAAATATGTGTAAAATTTCTTTTTAAAACTGACTTTTTATTGTAAGAAAGGAATGATACTATTGATAAAAAGAATTATAAAAATATTATTTATTGTTTTTGCTATATTATTAACATTTAATTATATCTCTACTGTATATGCTTCAGGTATTGATATGGATTTGCCTAATGATAATACTACATATGGAAATTCAAATGACTCTCCTGCTCCTACTAATACAAATAATAATTCATCTTCAGCAGTTGTTTCTAATAATTCTGAAAGTGCATTAGATTCTTTGACAGTATCTGATATGATAAATATTGTATTATGTGCTATCGGAATTATATTGATTTTACTTGGAATTGCAATTATAATACGTCAAAAATCAGCATAAAAAAATCATCCAAAGGATGATTTTTTTATTTTTTTATCATTTCAATTATTGCCTTTGAATCAAGTTTAAAATATTCTACTAGTTCTTTTGCAGGTGCAGATGTGCCAAATGTATCATTTACTCCCATTCTTATAACTTTTGTTGGATATTCCTCTGATAGAACCTCACAAACAGCAGTTCCTAATCCACCTATTATACTGTGGTCTTCTATTGTTATTATCTTTTTGGTTTCTTTTGCACATTTTACAATTAATTCTCTATCTATTGGTTTTATTGTATGAATATCTACAACTCTTATATTTATTCCTTCCTGTTTTAATTGTTCTTGCGCTATTATAGCTTCTGATACACAAATACCTGTTGCAATTACAGTTGCATCTGTACCATCTCCTATTTGTATTCCTTTTCCAATTTCAAATTTTTGATTTTCATCATATATTACTGGTGTTGCATATCTTCCTAATCTTAAATATACTGGTCCATTTGTTTTTGCAATTTCCTCTACTGCCCATCTTGTTTGTGTGTCATCTGAAACACTCATAACTTTCATATTTGGTAAACCTCTCATTAAGTTAATATCTTCTAGCATTTGATGTGTTGCACCGTCTTCCCCTACTGTGACTCCTGCATGTGTCGCACATATTTTAACATTTAATTTTGGATAACATATACTATTTCTTATTTGGTCATATGCTCTTCCTGTTGCAAATATGGCAAAAGTACTGGCATATGCTGTTAATCCACTTGCTGCTAATCCAGCTGCTGTGGATAACATATCTTGTTCTGATATTCCCATTTCAAAAAATCTATTGGGAAATTTTTTTGCAAATATACATGTTTTCGTTGCCTCTGATAAATCTGCATCTAATACTACTATATTTTCATTTCTTTCTCCAAGTTCGGCTACTGCTTCTCCATAACTTTGTCTTGTGGCTATTTTTTTATCTATATTCATTTAAAATCTTTCCTTTCTTGATAAAAGTGATATTAAATATCAAATTCACTAATTGCTTGTTTGTATTGCTCATCATTTGGTGCTTTTCCATGCCAGCCAACTTGATTTTCCATATATGATACCCCTTTACCTTTTATTGTTTTTGCTATTATTGCTGTTGGCATATCCTTAACCATTTTGGCTGTTTGAAATGCATTTATTAATTCTTCTATTTTGTTTCCATCTATTTCAATGACATAAAATCCGAAACTTTCAAATTTTTTACTTATTGGATATGGACTTTTTACATCACTTATTGTTCCATCTATTTGTAAATTATTATTGTCTACAATAACACATAGATTATCTAATTTATGTTTGGCAGATGTCATTGCTGCTTCCCATACTTGCCCTTCTTGTATCTCTCCATCTCCTAATAAACAGTAAACTCTTATTCCATTACTTTTTAATTTTGAGGCTATAGCCATTCCGTTTGCAACTGATAACCCTTGACCTAGTGAACCTGTACTCATGTCAACTCCTGGTACTTTATTCATATCAGGGTGTCCTTGTAATTTGCTTCCTAGATGTCTTAATGTTTTTAATTCATCTTTAGAAAAATAGCCTCTATTTGCAAGTGTACTATATAATGCAGGAGCTGCATGTCCTTTTGATAATACAAATCTATCTCTTACTTCGTCTTCTGGCTTTTCTGGATTTATGTTCATTTGGTTAAAGTATAATACAGTTAAAATATCAGAACATGAAAGTGAGCCTCCTGGATGTCCAGATTTTGCATTATACACTCCTTCAATAATTCCTCTTTTTATTTCTTTTGAAATATTTTTTAGTTCTTCTATATCTGTAATTTTCATTTTATCAATCCTTCCTTTCATAGAACAACTAAGAAAAATCTTTGATTTTTCTTTAATTTGTTCTCACCCTACCAAAGTTTTCGACTGTAAGGAGAAAATCTGTGGGGGCAGCGATTATAGCCTTTATATAATATGAGGGGGTAAGCAATAATTTCATTTATAAATTTTTAATGATAATATAATGCTTTCCCCCTACAATTCTTACATTAAAATTGAATATACTATTACTATTATTCCAAGAATAACTCTGTATATAGCAAATATTTTGAAGCTTCCTTTTTTTAAGTAGTTTAATAAGAATTTTATTACTAATATTCCTGATAGGAAACTAAATAAAACTCCCATAAAAAATGCTAGAGTAAATTCAAAGTCTGTTATACTTACTAAAACTGCTGCTAAAATTATTGGTGTTGATAGTAAAAATGAGTATCTTGCTGCACTTTCTCTGTCTATTTTTAGTGCTCTTGCAACAGTCATTGTTATTCCTGATCTCGATGTACCTGGAAATGCTGCTGCTATTGCTTGTGATATTCCTATTAAAAATGATTGTTTGAATGTGATGTTTTCAAGTTTTGTTTCTGATGATGATTTCTTATCTACTATATATAATACTATTCCTAGTACTATTAATGCTATTGCTATTAATATCATTTCTATTCCAAATTTGTCACATATTATTTCTGAAATTTTGTCTAGTATTAGACTTAAAATTCCAGTTGGTATTGTGACTGCCACTATGTACCAAAATAATTTTCCTTCTGTGGATTTTTTCTTTTTGAAGGCTTGCTCATATCCTCCTTTTATTAATAGTAGCCAGTCTTTGAAGAAAAATATTGTTATTGCAAATAGTGTTCCTAAGTGTAATGCTATGTCAAAGCTTTCTGGCATTTCCCAATTAAAAAACCATGGTAATAGTTTTAAGTGTGCTGAACTTGAAATTGGTAAAAGTTCTGTTAATCCTTGTACTATTCCTAATATGATTGCTTGTAAGTTTGTCATTTTTTTCATTCCTTCCTTTGATTAATATATATGGGCAATGATTTCGTTTTATTTTTCTCTTCCATCTTGTTCAATTTCTTTATCTTCTTTCTCTCTTGTCTTTCTTGCCACTCTTGTTTTCGCCATGTTTAACATATCTACTACGTTGTATGTTTTTTCTAGGTGCTCTTTTGCTTTTTGCTCTTTTGGTGTTAAGCTTTTTTCTTTTTTTTCTATGTCTTCTTCGTCTATTATTGGTATGTTGAATTTACTTAGTATTGGTATGAACATTGTTTCGTTTGTCGCTATTTTTATATAGTTGTTGTCTAGCTGAATTGCTAGGTTTACAAATTTGACTGCATTGTCATAGTCTCCTCTTAACATATATATTTTTCCTAAATTATAATATGCATCTGCTTCTAGTTCTTTGTCTTCTAATGTTCTTGTGAAGTATTGCTCTGCTTCGTCTAAATCGTTTGAGAATAAATTGATTTGCGCAATGTTATAATATGCTTTGTATAATATACTATTTATTATTGCTGCTTCTTCATAACATATCTTTGCATTTTGAAAGTCGTTTAACATTGTATATGCAATTCCCATATTATATAATATGTCATAATTATTGGGTGAGTATTTTAACCCATTTGTATATACGTTTATTGCTTCTTTATATTGTTCTAAATCACAGCATATATCTCCTAATAACATTGTTGCTTTTAAATATTCTGGCTTTTTTGATAGTAAATTTTGTAACATTACTTTTGCATCTTCTTTTTTGTCTAATTCATTTAATAAATATGATATTTTATAATAAGAGTCATAGTCTTTTTTATTTAAGTCAACTGCTACTACATATTCATCTATTGCTTTCCTCATCCCTCCTTCTTTTTCATAAACTTCTGCTAAGAGTTTATGCGCATTATAACTTTTGGGATATTTACTTATTAATTCTAGCAAAACTTTTTTTGCAAACTTGGTATTATTAAATTTTAAAGCAATTTTAACAAGTAATAGTTTTATTTTTTCTGCTATATTTTGTCCTTTCATTTCCATTGTAATAATTATAAATGGTATTATTATAGAAATTAAATATATTATTAATTTTATTATTATATTAACATTCCATTTGAATATTATTTCTATAAAGTTTAATGCAATTCCTAGTGCTTGCATTAATAATACTACTATATATACTGTATCACTCTTTTTTATCATTTTGAAAAACATTATTATAAACAGATAGAATGCAATTATGCTAAATATAATTTTTTCTGCTATTATCATTTTTACCATTCCTTTCCACTTACTCTTGTATTTTATAACATTTCTATAAAAAAGTCTATACTATTTTTTAAAATGCTGTCATATATCTTTTAAATCTTTCATAGATATTGTAAAAATGGAGTTTAAAAGGAGTTTTCTATGTTTATATGTAATTTCAAAATTAATTCTAATTTTATATTAAAGTTATTTCTTACCGTTTTGTTTATTATTGTTTTGTCTATTATTGGTATTTCTGTTTTGAAACTTTTTAATGACTCTTCTGACAATCCAAGTAATTCTAATGTGTATAATTTAACTCCTAGTAATTATACTAATGTATTGAAGGCTGTTCATAGTAATATTGATAATTATGTTGGTCAACAAATTTGTTTTTCTGGCTATGTATATAGAGTTTATGATTTTGATGATTCTCAATTTGTTTTGGCAAGGGATATGATTATTAGTTCTGATTTTCAAACTTTGGTTGTGGGATTTTTATGTCATTGTGATACTGCTTCATCATATTCAAATGGTTGTTGGGTTAATATAACTCGGAACTGTTACAAAAGGTGATTATCATGGAGAAATTCCAGTGATTGAGATTCAAAGTATTGAGGAGATTCAAAAACCTAAAGAGGAATATGTTTATCCTCCAGATGAAACATATGTTACAACATCTACAATACTGTAATTTTTTTGAAAATTTTGCAGAACCTTTGAAATTTTTATTGATGACATCTCAAAAAACTTTCAGAAATATATAGATTTTATCTATATATTTCTTTTAATGCATTGTTTTTTATGTTAATTGTATATTGAATTTTATTTAATAAATTTCTTTTATTTTAATAGTTACATAAATACTTAGTAAAAATAGCTTAGCTAAACCAAAATTATTAGTATAAATTTTCTATTATTGTACTTTATATTTTCATACTTACTAAATAATATAATAATTTGCTTTACCTTTTATATTGATATTAAATTAAATTTTGTGTAATCACAACTAACTAAATTTATTTGTATTCCATTTAGATTTCCTTCTATAGCTTCTTTTTGTGATTCTCCATGTAAATGCCCATATATACATTTCTTTACATTATATTTTTTCATTATTTCTATATATCCAGAATTCTCCAATAAAACTGTGTTGGTTGGTGGATAATGCATACATACTATTATCTCTTTTTCTTTACCATATTTATTTATTCCATCTTTTAAAGACATTTCTAATCTTAATAACTCTCTTTTATATATCTTTTCATTTTCTTCATCATTATCAGCTATAGTCCACCCTCTTGTTCCACATATTATTTTATTTTCTACTAAATATGAGTTATTATATAAAATATTTATATTTTTAAAACTATTGTCTTCTAAAAATTTGTTAATTTTATTTAGTGTTCCCCACCAATAATCATGATTCCCTTTTAACATTATTTTACCGCCTGGAAGTTTGTTTAGATATTTAAAATCTGATTTTGCTTCCTCAAAAGTCATCCCCCAAGAAAAATCTCCTGGTAATATTACAGTGTCTTCTTCTTTTACTAATCTTTCCCAATTCTCTTCTATTCTTCTTTCATAATTATTCCAATTATCTCCAAATATGTTCATAGGTTTATTTGTACTAAACGATAAATGTAAATCTGAAATTGCATATATTGACATGTTTTTCCCTTCCTATACTTAATATAATTTTATCTTTTAAATTAACATTGGCGAGCATTGCTCGCCTAAAAAATAATTCATGATATTAAATGTTATAAAATGATAAAATTGTTTTATCCTATTTTTAAGTTTGGCACTGCATTTAATTCCATTCCTGATATATTTCCTGCTATAAAATTATAATATCCTGCTGTTGCTATCATTGCTGCATTATCTGTACATAGTTCTAATTCTGGATAGTACACACCTATTCCTAACTCTTTTCCTAAAATTTTAAATCTTTCCCTAATATATGAATTTGCTGAAACTCCTCCTGCTAATGCTATTTTAGTTACTTTCATTTCTTTTATTGCCCTTGTTGTATTATTTATTATCATATCTGTTGTAGTTTTCTCAAAACTTGCACATAAGTCTGCTTTATTTATTTTTGGCTCTTTATGGTTTAAGTTTAATACTGCTGTTTTTATTCCACTAAAACTAAAGTCTAAATTAGCGAAATATGTTTCTGGTAACTTTATATTTGCTTGTCCCTTTTTTGCAAGTTTATCTATTTTTGGTCCTCCTGGATATTCTAATCCAATTACTCTTGCTACTTTGTCGTATGCTTCACCAATTGCATCATCTCTCGTTTTTCCTAATATTTTAAATTGTGTATAGTCTTCTATGTACACCAAATGAGTGTGCCCTCCAGAAATTACTAAACATAAAAATGGTGGTTCTAATTCTTTAAATGTAATATAATTTGCAGCTATATGCCCTTCTATATGGTTTACTCCTATTAATGGTTTATTAAGTGCAAAACTTAATGCTTTGGCATATCCAACTCCTACTAATAATGCTCCTACCAATCCTGGTCCATATGTACATGCTACTAAATCTATATCTTTAAAATTCATATTTGCTTCTTTGAGTGCTTGCTTAGTAACATCTGAAATGTTCTCTATATGTTTTCTTGATGCTATTTCTGGTACAACTCCACCGAATTGCTTATGAATTTCTATTTGTGTATTTATTACATTGGTAAGTATTTCTCTTCCATTTTTTACTATTGCTACTGATGTTTCATCACAGCTTGATTCTATTCCTAGTGTAATTATATCTTTCATATTTTTCCTTTCAATTTTACATTGTCTATAAAATACAATATATCTATAAATTTGTAAATATTGTAACAAGTCCTATAACTAATAATATTATTCCAAAATATAATATTCTATTATCTCCTTTTATTCTACTTTTTTGTGGATTATTTAAATTATATTTAATAATTATATCTTTATTACTCAAATTTAAGTTAGATGCATTTTTTTGTTGGTGTATATATGTCTTACCATTTACCAAATATGTAATAGTATATTTATATAATTTTTCTCTTCCCTCTTCTCTACGAAATGATTCTACTTGTTGATAATCCAATATTCTTCCTTCTGTTGTTCCTTTATATATATAAATCATTCGAAATACACTTATCAAAGTAATTATTCCGCCTAATATAGACACAATATACCATATATTAAAACTCTCTAAAACCATTCTCTATTACCCCCATAAGCTATAATCAAAAATTTTTTATACTCTTCTATTTTTCTTTTATGACATTCATTTCCTAAATCTGTTTTCTATTTTTCGGACGCCCAAAGGGTGCCCCCTACATTATCTAACCTCTAATTTCTAACTTCTAATTTTTAACATTTAGAACAACGATAATAATAATCCTACTGCATTAATTATTAATTGATATATCCAAGTCATAATAGGTGTTATTATAATACTTGATAAATTTGTAATCCATAATACTAAAAATGCCATATAAAACCACATTTCATGGTCATATATCCAATTTCTTACATTATATGGCATAAATCTTATAAATATTTTTGAACCATCTAATGGCGGTAATGGTATTAAATTAAATACTCCTAACCCTATGTTCATTATAATTGCAGATTGAATCATTGTTAAAATGACTCTACCTAGTGTAGTAGATAAAAATGAAGCTACTGCGAATTTTAAGATTAGTCCATCTATTAAAGTGAATACAAATGCTAATATAAAGTTCATTACAGGTCCTGCTAGTGATACTAAGGCTTCTCCATTTCTTCTATATTTTTGATTAAAATTACTTGAGTCTATTTGTACAGGTCTTCCCCAACCAATTCCACAGAACATTAACATCATAATTCCTATTGGATCTAAATGTCTTAATGGGTCTATACTTAGCCTTCCTTGTCTAAGTGGAGTATCATCTCCTAATCTTACTGCCATCCATGCATGTGCAAACTCATGTAATGAAATTGCAATTATTACTCCTGGAATTGTTAATAATAAAGATAACAATCCTGCTGTTCCCATATTAACAATATTAAAAATTACTATAATTGCAATTATTAGATATATAGCTCTTTTATCAAAACTAAACATTAAATATCCTCCTAATTAATATACTGATTTACACTTTTTTGAATTTCGTCCTCCATCTCTTGCATTGCTTCGAGTGTACTTTGTAATAATTCGTCTAATTCCCATCCTAAAGTAGTTGCACCCCTATCAATAATTTCTCTTGAACATCCTGCAGCAAATTTTTTATCTTTATATTTTTTCTTTAAGCTTTTTAGTTCCATATCTTTTGTGCTTTGTGACGGTCTCATTTTTGCTGCTGCCCATATTAATCCTGATAATTCATCTATTGCAAATAGTATCTTTTCCATTTGATGTTCTGGCATGATATCAGAGCATATTCCATATCCATGACTACATATTGCATGTATTAATTCTTCACTTGAGTTAATTTCTTTTAATATCTCTGGTGCTTTTTTACAATGTTCTTCTGGATACATTTCATAATCTATATCATGTAATAATCCTGCTAATCCCCAAAACTCTTCGTTTTCATTATATTTTTTCGCAAAGTATTTCATAACTTGCTCAACTGTAAGTGCATGTCTTATATGAAATTCCTCGTTATTATATTTTTTTAATAATTTTATTGCTTCTTCTCTATCTATTTTTGTTTCAAAATTATTATTTTTACTAGCAGTGTCTATTTTTTCTTTACTTTCTGTTACTTTTGACTTTTTCATATTTGTATTATTAATTGGTTTCATTGTTGGGAAAAATATTATATCTCTTATTGATGCTGAATCTGTTAATAACATAATTAATCTGTCTAATCCTATCCCCATTCCTCCTGTTGGTGGTAATCCTATTTCTAGTGCATTAACAAAGTCTTCGTCCATTCCTCCTGCTTCTTCATCTCCCTTTTCTTTTGCTTCTACTTGTTTCATAAATCTTTCATATTGGTCTATTGCATCATTTAGTTCTGAGTAAGCATTTCCATATTCTCTTCCACCTATAAATAATTCAAATCTTTCAACTAAACTAGGATTATCCTTTTTTCTTTTAGTAAGTGGAGATACTTCTACTGGATAGTCAATTATAAATGTTGGCTGAATTAGCGTTTCTTCAACAAAATTTTCAAAGAACTCATTAATGATATGTCCTCTAGTATTTTTATATTCTTCATATTCTACACCTTTTTCTTTTGCTAACTCTTGTGCTTCTTTGTCTGAATTAATTGTGTTAAAGTCAACTCCTGTTACTTCTTTAATTGCATCTATCATTGTAATTCTCCTCCATGATGGAGTTAAATCTATATCTGTTCCTTGGTAGTTTATTTTTGTTGTTCCTAAAGCATTTTGTGCGACAGTAGAAATTAATTGTTCTGCAATATTCATCATATCATTATAATCTTCATATGCAGAATAGAATTCCATAACTGTAAATTCTGGATTATGCTTAATATCCATTCCTTCATTTCTAAAGTTCTTACCAATCTCATATACTTTATCGAATCCTCCAACAATTAATCTTTTTAGATTTAATTCCGGTGCAATTCTTAGATACATTTGTAAGTCAAGTGTATTATGATGTGTAATAAAAGGTCTTGCTGCATCACCTGTTGCTACTGTTGTTAGCATAGGTGTTTCTACTTCCATATATCCCCTTTCATCCATAAAGTTTCTAATTTCTTTTAATATTTTACTTCTTTTTATAAATTTTTCTTTTACTTCTGGGTTTACTATTAAGTCAAGATATCTCTGTCTATATCTTAAATCTTCATTTTTTAAACCATGAAATTTTTCTGGTAATGGTCTCAAAGATTTTGTAAGCAATATTGCTTCCTCTGCATGTATTGATATTTCTTCTGTTTTCGTTTTAAATACAAAACCCTTTATGCCGATAATGTCTCCAATATCCCATGTCTTAAATGCATTATATTCTTCTTCTCCTATATCATTTATACTTACATAACTTTGAATTTTCCCTTCACTGTCTTGTAATGTGCAAAAAGAAGCTTTTCCCATTATTCTTTTTGCTATTATTCGTCCTGCAATACTTACATCTTTTTCTTCTAATTCTTCATATTTATCTCTAATTTGTTTACTTGTATGTGTTCTGTCATATTTTGTTATTGCAAATGGATCTTGACCGTTTTTTTGCAATTCAATCAATTTTTCCTTTCTAATTTGTATAAGTCTATTTTCATCTATCTCTTGTTCTAGATTATTATTTTGTTGTTCACTCATATTATCACATTTCCTTTCCAAATTTAATCAAAATTTTTAAATAACATATTTTTACCTTATTTGTAAAGTATATACATTATATACTAACATTACTTTAAAATCAAGAGGATGTATACAAAGTATCTTATACTGTCTGTACACCCTATCATTCCTCAATTTTGCTATTTTTGTGTTTATCTAACTTGTTTTATATTGAATCTCGTTCTATTTTAATTGTTATTTCATATAATATCATTTTATTTTGTATATTTTTCTTTTTTTGGTAAATAATTTTATTAAATATATTTTTAAGAAAGGTTAATTTATGAGCAATTTTTTTAATACAATTCGTAATATATTCGAGTATAAAGAAGAACAGTCTTATGATTTTGTTTTGCTTGATACAATTGTAGAGCAACAGACAGAAGATTTTTATTCACCTATAACTCAAAAAGTTTTTCCTGTTTGTGATAAAAATATCGAATTTATTAAGGATAAATATTCTACTTTAATAAATAGTGATATTAAAATTCGTGAATTCTATCTTAATGTTCAAAATAAGCAATATAAGTCATTTATTTTTTATATTGATGGAATGATTAATACTGATTCTATTAATCATTTTGTTTTGAACCCCTTAATGTTAAAAAATAAATCTAATACTGATACTTCTAAAGATCAAGTTTTAACTGCTCCAGATAAAGTTACTATTGTTAGACCTTTTGATATTGAATCATATATAATGGATTCACTTATGCCTCAAAATGATGTTAGTACTTCAGAAGAGTTTTCAGATATATTTTCTAAGGTCAATACTGGTGTATCTGCCCTTTTTGTTGATACGATACCAACATGTTTTTTAATTGATGCTAAAGGTTTTGAAAAAAGAGGTATCCCTGTTCCACAAAATGAATTTGTAATTCGTGGTTCTCAAGAGGCTTTTATTGAATCTGTTCGTACAAATACTTCTCTTATTAGGAGATTAATTAATAGTGAGAATCTAATTATAGAAAACTGCTCAGTAGGAACAGTAAATAAAAATACTTGTTGTATTTGCTATATGAAAAATATTGCAAATCCTGATTTGATAGCAGAAGTAAAGTATAGAGTTAATAATTTAGGTGTTGATGATATTACTTCTTCTGGTGAACTTGAACAATTAATAAAGGATTCTTCTTTTGCTCTCCCTCAAATGATAGCTACTGAAAGACCTGATAGAGTAGCACATTACTTATTAGAGGGTCGTGTTGCAATTATCGTAAATGGAACTCCCTATGTTTTAGTTGCTCCTCGGTATTTTCACAGATTTTCTTTCATCTGCTGAAGATATAAATTTACAATATCAGTTTACAAATTTATTAAAACTTATAAGATTTTTTGCATTAATTATAACATTAACCCTACCTGGTTTTTATATTGCTATTACTACATTTCATCAAGAAATAATACCTACAGAATTATTATTTGCAATTGTTTCTTCTAGAAGTGCAGTTCCTTTTCCTATAATATTTGAAATAATACTTATGGATTTATCTTTAGAATTAATAAGAGAGTCTGGAGTACGTGTTCCTTCTTCTTTAGGACAAACTATTGGAATTGTTGGACGGTCTGATTCTTGGAGATGCAGCTGTTAGTGCAAATATAGTAAGTCCTATTTTGGTAGTTGTTGTTGCTCTTACAGGTTTAACTGCTTTTGCTATTCCTGATTATTCGTTTGGATTCCATATTAGGATAGCAAGATTTATTTATGTTTTTGCTGGTTACTTTGCTGGTTTCTTTGGTTTAGCATTTGTATTTTTTATACATTTAGGAATTTTTGCATCAATAGATTCTTTTGGTGTATCTTACCTAAGTCCACATGCTCCTTTTACAGTAAATAATTCTGATGGATATTTATTATCTCCTATTTGGAAAAGAGAGGATAGAAATTCTTTCTTAGATACTAAACGTAAGAAAAGAGAAGAACATGTTAGTATGAAATGGAAATTTGGAGGTAAAAGTTAGTTATAAAAGATATAAAATCTTTTATAATTATGTACCTTTGAAAAGAAAGGAATGAATTTTTATATGAATTCTTATAAATTAAAACTGTTAGAAGGTATTGCTATTGTGCTTACAATTCTTTTATCGCATATTTTGTTATCTATTCCTAGTGAATTAGCAACTACAACAGCTTCATCTACATTATTAAATATTGTTTTTGTTACAATCATAACATTAGTTTTCTTTTTAATAATATATAAATTGTTCTCTGTATTTCCAGGATACAATATAATAGATATTTCTGAATTTCTTGGTGGAAAAGTTTTTAAGTTTATTTATGGTGTTTGTTATATTGCTTATATTTTGGTTTTATCTTCTATAATGATTAGGTTATTTGCAGAGGGACTTGCACTTATATCTTTTTCACATATAGATGTTGATTTTATAATGCTTACATTTGTTATTGCTGTTGGAATTTTAAATTTTTTTGGATTAAAGGCTATATCTAGATTAAACTTAATTATAATTCCATTAATGATATTGAGTATTGTTTTTATCTTTTTTGGTTCTTTTGGAGAATACACATTTCAAAGGGTATTTCCTCTTTTAGGATATGGATTAAAGGAAACCTTTGTTGATGGAATTAGCAATATATATTCTTTTAGTGGTTTATATGTATTATTCTTTATATTTCCACTATTAACTAAAATATCTGAGTTTAAAAAAGTTGGTATTGCAAGTATTTTATCATATTCTTTTTTCTTATTACTATCTGTAGCTGCTTTACTTTTCTCTATTCCACAAATTGCAAATACCACTTCTCCTCTATCCTTATATGTACTTGCTAGGCAAATAAGTCTTGGAGATTATATTCAAAGCATTGATGCAATATTTTTATTAATTTGGATACCTTTTATGCTTGCATATTTATCGACTAACATACATTTTGCACTTACCACATTTAAACAATTGACTCATATAAAATATATATCTGGTGTAGTTTATTGTTTTTGTGCTGTAATCTTTGTTATTTCTCTTGTTATTAAAAATATGTCAGAAATAAATGTATTAAGTAATGTTGTATATAAATATCTTTCAATAGGCTTCGTATTTGTCTTGAGTCTTATAATTTTAGTTTTAGCTTGTTTGAAAAAATTAATATTAAAATTACTTAAAAAGGAGGCAACATCTAATGTTTAAAAAAATGTTTTATGTAATGGGTATTATTATTTTTTGCGCTGTTGCCTTTAGTGGATATTTACATGAACAAGATATTAATGATTTAGCTTATGTAATAGCTATTGGATTTGATGTTGGAAATGATGATAAGTTAAAATTAACATTTCAAATTTCCATTCCTTCTGGTAATAGCTCTGGTTCTAGCGGTAGTGGTGGTTCTAGTAGTAGCGAAAAAGGTGTAAGTGATACTTTAAATCAAACTGTTGAATGTAATAGTTTTAATTCTGGATTGAATACTGCAAATAATATTATAAGTAAAAGACTTAATTTATCACATTGTAAATTTATTATATTTTCTGAGGAACTAGCCTCTCTTGGTATTTTAGACTATATCTATACATTAGAAAATAATATTGAATTACGTTCTAATTGTAATATATTAGTTTCTACTTCTACCGCAGAAGAGTTTATCAATAGTTCAACACCTATTTTAGAACATTCTACTTCTAAATATTATGAAATAATAACTACTTCTAGTAAATATAGTGGTTATACTTCTAATGCTACTTTAAATACTGTATATACTTCTATTGTCGATGATTTTAGTGAGACTTCTACTATGCTTGGTAATGTTCAAAAAGAAGAAGGTTCAGAAGATGAAAGTTCTTCTGGTGGAGAAAGTTCTTCAGGAGAAGGTGGTTCTTCGGACGGTAAGAGTTCTTCTGGAGGGAACAGCTCTTCAAGTGGACAAACATCTTCGGAAGATGGTATGGCATCAGATATTATAATTGGAGGTATGGCTGTTTTCAAAAAGGATAAATTAGTTGGTACACTTTCTAAAGAGGAAACTGTGCCATATCTAATTGTAACAAATAAATTAAAGGAATGTGTCGTTTCAATACCTAGCCCATTTTCTGAAGGTAATTATATAGATTTACACATTTATGATTTTTCTAAAACTAAAAATAGTGTAAAATTGGATAGTTCTGGTCCTAAGATTACTACTAATATAACTTTAAAATCTACTATCCTTTCTAATGATTTTGATTTTGACTCTTCTTCAAACGAGGACATTGCGAAAATAATATCTGCTGCTTCTGATTATTTTAAAGAGCAAATTATGAATTATTATGAAAAGACTGCAAGAGAGTTTAAATCTGATATTACAGGTTTAGGAAAACATGCTGTATATAAATTCCCAACAATAGATGATTGGGAAGAATATAACTGGTCTGAAAAATTTGAGACTGCAACTTTTGATGTAAATGTTCAGGTTAATATTGAATCAAGTTATTTCATTTCGTAGTGCCTTTGCTTTTGGAGACAGAGATAAAAACAGCAAATTTGTGTTTGTAGGGATGATAAATTTTTAGGTGAATTTAAAATTGTAGAGAAATGTAGGGGCGATTAGCAATCTCCTGTTCTAGCAAAGGCTTGCTAAAAATCTTATATTCTTAAGCATGTTCTTCGAAGGGCGGGCGATTAATAATCGCCCCTACAACGTATATTTATAATTTTGTATAAATTCAAAAACATATAATCCTACCAACAAACCCCAATTTATATATTTAATAGGAGGTATATTATTATGCATTTTATTATTTTTCTTTTTTCTATTTATGCTTTTATTGAGACTATGTCTTATGGAATTTTTGAATACAAAAAAAATTCCAACAAAATCGCTGGAATTTTCATTTGTATACTCGCATTTTTTACATTAATAGTTCCTAATTTAATTTTACATTAATTATTTCCTCTTGCTGATTCTTTTAATAATTCTAACTGAGATATTAACAATGATTCCATTTTAGCTTTATATATGTCAAATTGCTTTTGCAAATCATCTAACTCTTTTTGTTTTATAATTATCTCACTTTCAACATTTTTTAGGGCCTCTTTTGCTTTTACTTGTGCTTCTGCAATAATAGCATCTGCTTGCTTTTGGGCTGTTTTTTTTACTTCATCTGCTGTTGTTTGTGCCATTAATAATGTGTTTTGTAAAGTTGATTCTATTGATTGATATCTAGTTAAGTCATTTGCTAATTTCTCAGTTCTTCCTCTGTTTTCTGTTGCTTCTTTATATATTTTCTCATATTCTGCTGTTAACTCATCTAAAAAGTCATCTACTTCTTCAACACTATAACCATTTAAAACTTGTTTTGAGAATTTTTTATTTTCTATATCTAAAGGTGTAATCATCTTTTTTCCCCCCTATATATTGCATGTACACATAAGGACAGTCTTTAAGAAGCTGCCCCCTAATTACTATTTCTTTAATTATTTAAGCCATGATACTGAAAGTTTATTTTTCATTTCTTCTCTTCCTGTCTCATTTGATATTTCATAATTTGTTGGAGCTATTAAAAATATTGAATTAGATACTTTTTGAATATGTGCATCTAATGCATATACTCCTCCACTAATAAAGTCAACTATTCTTCTTGCTACATCTTTATTTACATATTCAAGATTTACAATACATGATTTTTTTTCTTTTAAAAATTGGCATATTTCCTCTGATTGTTCAAAAGTTGTCGGTTGAGAAATTACCATTTTTATTTGTGGTGTTTGTGGCATATTTACCACTTTCGCTCTTCTATTTCCAAATAATTTTTTTCCTTCTACTTCTTCCTCATCTTCTTCATCTTCTTCATAATCAGTACTATATCCTTTGCTGCTTAATACCTCTTCTTCTTCATCTTCATAATCTTCTGATGTAAAAAGTTCTAAAACTTTGTTCATTATCCCTGCCATTCTTTTACCTCCTACACGTTTCATTCGTGATATTTATATATATAGTATCTAACTTTTTGAATTATTTGTCAATACTTTTTTTGATTGTAATAGTTTTTTAATAGTTTTGTAATATTTTTGTAACATTTGTTTATTTCATTTAAGTAAACTAAACAATTAATTCAGAAACTTAAATTACAAAAAAAGTGGTGAAACCACTTTTTGTTATGCAAGACCATATTTTTGTTTGAATTTTTCTGCTCTTCCTCCTGTTGTATTTTGTTTAACATTTCCTGTCCAATAAGGATTACATTTTGAACAAATATCAACATTCATAGATTTTTTTGTTGACTTTGTTTTGATAACATTTCCACATGCACATGTTATTGTACTTTCTATAAATTCAGGATGTAACTCTTGTTTCATTTTGTATTCACCCTCTTCCTTATCTTTTATATCGTTTAAAAACTACTATTTTTCAATATTATTGTTATTATCTTCTTGTTCTAGCATATATTTTGCTGACTCAAGAGCCTCGGTCTTTAGAGATGTTTTATTTATCAATTTAAAGGTTATATTGAACAGTACTACTACTATTAAAGCAATAAATCCTATTTGTTTCCAATATTTTGCTAACATTCTAACTCCCCCCTAAAATTATAACAATATATATTATTATAGCCATTTTTTATGTATTTGTCAATAAAATTCTTAAATTTTGTGTAATAATTATTCTTCTGGTTCTTCATCTTCTTCTTCACTTTCAGCTTCGTTTGTTAAACTATTTTCAAATGCTTTATTGAAATTATCTCTTACTTTCTTTTCTATCTCATTTGTTATATCTGGGTTTTCTAATAAGTATTTTTTTGTGTTTTCTCTTCCTTGTGCTATTTTGTCTCCATTATAACTAAACCATGAACCACTTTTTTCTATTATATCAAGGTTTACTGCTAAATCTAATATGTTTCCTTCTCTAGATATTCCTTTACCATATAAAATGTCAAATTCAGCTTCCCTAAATGGTGGAGCTACTTTATTTTTGACAACTTTTACTTTCGCTCTATTTCCTACAACTTCTCCATCTTGTTTTATGTTCTCTACTTTTCTAATGTCTAATCTTACTGATGCATAATATTTTAATGCTCTACCTCCTGTTGTTGTTTCAGGATTTCCAAACATTACCCCAACCTTTTCTCTTAATTGGTTTATGAATATTATAACTGTTTTTGATTTGTTTACAGCTCCTGCTAATTTTCTTAATGCTTGAGACATAAGTCTTGCTTGTAAACCAATATGTGAGTCTCCCATGTCTCCATCTATTTCTGCTTTTGGTACTAAGGCTGCTACTGAGTCTACAACTATTACATCTAATGCACCACTTCTAATTAATGCTTCTGTTATTTCTAATGCTTGTTCTCCAGTATCTGGCTGTGATACTATTAAATTATCTATATCTACTCCTAGATGTTTTGCATATACTGGGTCTAGTGCGTGTTCTGCATCTATAAATGCTACTTCTCCTTGCTCTTTTTGTGCTTCTGCTATTATATGTAATGCTAAAGTTGTTTTTCCTGATGATTCTGGTCCGTATATTTCTATTATTCTTCCTCTTGGAACTCCTCCAATTCCTAATGCAACATCTAGACTTAATGCTCCTGTTGATATTGCTTCTATTTCCATTGCTTTAAAGTTTCCTAGTTTCATTACAGAACCTTTTCCAAATTGTTTTTCTATTTGTCCCATTGCTACTTCTAAGGCTTTTTTTCTTTCATTATTTGTTTCACTCATTAATTTTCATTCCCTTCATTTTTGTTTTAAAACGTATGTTTGTTTCAATATATACCATTAGACATTTTTTGTCAACAGTTTTCTGAAATTCTTTTCTTTTATTTTTTACACAGCACTATTTTTAATATGTACTATTTTGATAATAGCTCCTACATTAATATCTTTTTAATGACTGATTTTCTTATAAATTCTATATTTCAAAATAAAATTCTACACCATTTCCTTTATTTTCTACACCATATCTTTTTTCTGTTCTTTCCATTATTGCTTTTACTAGTGCTAGTCCTATTCCTGTTCCTCCATCTTGCCTATTTCTTGATTCATCAACTTTATAAAATCTTTTCCATATTCTTTCTAAGTCTTCCTCTTTTATGTTTTCTCCTGTATTAAATACTGATATTCTTGTTTTGTTATCTATTTGCTCTATTTCTATTTTTATTTCTTTTTTTCCTTCTATTTCTTTTGCATTTTTTATGGCATTTGTAAAATAGTTGTTTATTATCTGCTCAGTATAGAATTCATCTGCATTTATAATGACTTTTTCATCTTTGTTGTATATTACATTTACTTTTTTTTCATCAATCATTACTTGTGATTTTCTTATGATTTCAGATATTAGTTCTGTTACATCAAACTCTGAATTGTTAAGTTCTAATGCTCCATATTCTATTTTTATTAGTTCTAATAGTTTTTTTACTAAAACATCCATTTTGTTTGATTCGTCTAATATGACTTCTGCATAGAATTTTCTGCTTTCTTCATCATTTGCAACATTCTCTACTAATCCTTCTGCATATCCTTGTATTAATGCTATTGGAGTTTTTAACTCATGTGATACATCTGATATAAATTGCTTTCTCATTTCATCTGTTTTTGATTTTTCCTCTATGTCTTTTTCTAGTTCTATATTAGTGTTTCTTAATTGTTTTATTGTTTTTTCCATTGTATTTGACATTACATTTATGCTTTTTCCTAAATTGTCTATTTCGTCATTAGTATTTGTTTGTTTATATTTAGAGCTAAAGTCTAATCTAGACATTTTTCTTGCAACTTCATTTAATTGTAAAATTGGCTCTGTAAATCTCTTAGAGATTATCACTACTATTACACCACTTATAACTAATGTTATTATACCTATTAGTTGTAAAAAAGTATTTGATATTTTTACACTTTCTTTTATTGCCGCTATAGGTGCTCTTATATATAGTTTATATTCATTATCTAGTGTGGCAGTCAAATATATAAACTTATATCCTGTAGTAATATCTTGTGATTGATTTATTATTATTTTATCTCCTGAATATATTGCACTTGCATTATGTAAAAATTCTCTTTTTATTATTATACTCATGTAACTTGGTGTGAAATCATTGTTTGACATATAGACTGTTGCATTATATGGTGTTGTAATTAATATTTCAAAATTATTATTTATTTCAATTTCTTGTAATTTTGCATCCATATCAATTGTTTCTTGACTATTATAATAAAAATTTATTATTTTATATGCTTCTAATAGGTTGTTTTCTTTTGAATATATATAAAATCTTTCTAATATAATGTTATTTGCTATTATAAATAGTACTATTATTATAGTGAGTGTTATACTTAATGTTAAAAATAGTCTTGTCCTTATTGATTTCATTTTGTTTGGCATCTTTTATTCCCCTTATTTTTATTTTGCTTCAAATTTATATCCAATTCCTCTTACAGTTTTTATGTATTTTCCTTTTTTGCCTAATTTATGCCTAATCTTCTTTATATGACTATCAATCGTTCTTGAGTCACCATAATAATCATAATTCCAAACATTATTAAGTATTTTGTCTCTTGATAGTGCAATCCCTATATTGTCTATTAAATATTTTAATAGTTCATATTCTCTTAAACTCATTTCTACATTTTTACCATCAGCTGTGACAGTTCTTGCTTTATCATCAATTTCTATTCCGGATTTTTCAATATTTTCGTTTGTATTTTCTGTTACCTTTCCCCTTTTTAATATTGCTTCCACACGTGCTACTAATATTTTAGGACTAAATGGTTTTGAAATATATTCATCTGCTCCTAATTCAAATCCAAATAGTTCATCTTGTTCTTCCCCTCTTGCTGTTAACATTATAATTGGTACCTGTGATGTTTGTCTTATTTGCCTTAATACTGACCAGCCATCAAGTTTTGGCATCATTACATCTAGTACTATTAAAGATATATTGTCTTTTTCCATATTAAATATTTCTAGTGCTTCTTCTCCATCTTTTGCTTGTAATATTTTATATTCTTTTTTTTCTAGAAAGTCTCTAATTAATGTTCTCATTCTCTGTTCATCATCTACGATTAATATGGTACTATTTTTCATAATAAATTTCTCCCTTATATACTAATTTATTTATGTATATCATTTATATAAGAATTTTATATATTATTTATGTAAATTTTTTGTGAAAATATATAATACAAGTGGGGCTATCCTTCAATGAATGGACGACCAATAGTCTCCCATACAATTTCCATTTAATATCTTCTACTATATAAAAAATAGACACAATTACCGTGCCCTTTACATTTGATGGCTGGTTTCTCTATTCCATCTAAGAACTTTTATGTTTTTATAAATTTCCAATATTTTACTATATTTTTGGTATTCGTCTTCCCATAAAATATTAGGTACTTTATCAAATGCTGAAAATACTTTTTCTGCTTCCATTAAAAATATTATTTGCTCTTTTTGAGACATTTGATCATATTCCTTTGATGCTCTATATAAACTTTCTAATATTTGGTTTGCTTGTACAAAATCCCAGAAATCTTTTACATTCATTCCTGCTAATTTTATTTGCATTACAGCGTAAGCAATTAATGCAAATATAATTATTATTAGTATATATACTATTATCAATAGGTTCACAGTTATTATCTCCTTATTTCTTCTGATGTTCTATATTGTAACATATATGTTTTTCTTTTTCAAGAGTTTGAATTTATACAAAATGCTCATCCAGGTTACTTGCACATTCTCTTAAGAAAAATTTATCTGTTTGCCCTGCAATATAATCTATTACAATCCTTTTAACATTTGTATTATTTTTATATTCATCACTTTTTAAGTTTACATATTCATATAAATTTCTCTCTGAATATGGTAGATTAGCTGAAATCTCTATTTCACTTTTGTAGTCTTTTTGTTCTAATTTATTTAGATATATACCATACATCTCTGAAAATGCTTTTTCTAGTTCTTTCTTATTTTTGCATGCTTCATCTGAACCATAGATTTTTTTATAGTTCCAGTTTCTTAAGTCTATTAATGCTTTAAAAATACTTTTTGAAAATTGTAAATAATTTTTGTCTATACTATTTTTTATTACATCTAAAATCAAAGTATTTACTATACTTGAATTGTTATCTCCCAATACCTCAGTAATCTGCGTTGGTATTTCTTTTCTTTTTATAACTCCAATTGTTATTGCATCTTCTATATCTCTTCCTATATATGCTATTATATCAGATAACCTTACAACACATCCTTCTAATGTCATCGCTTTTATAAATTTACTATATCCTTCTATATGAAATACTTTATCTATCTCTTCTAAAAATTTTTCTTTTGTCTTTTCTTTGTCTACCTCATATTTATTTAATAATAGTTCTCCATTATGTGCTAATATCCCATCTAATGTTTGTATACTTATATTAACATTTTCTATATCTTTTAAAATTCTAACACTTTGTGCGTTATGGCAAAAATACCCTATATCTTCTTTTTTACAAATTTCGTTTAAAAATTTTTCTCCTGTATGCCCAAAAGGAGTATGACCTATATCATGACCTAATGCTATTGCTTCTATCAAGTCTTCATTTAATCTTAATGCTCTACCTATTGTTCTTGCGATTTTAGATACTAATTGAACATGTAATACTCTATGTGTGATATGGTCATTATCTGTAAAGGAATAGACTTGTGTTTTGTCTATGTATCTTGTATATCCTTGTGAGTGTATTATTCTATCAATATCTCTAAAAAATGCTGGTCTAACATCAACTTTATCTTCATTTAATCTAATACAATTATCTGCTTTACAAGCATTTTCTGAAAGTAAAGTTTCTTGTTGTAACATTATAGCCTTTACATCTTTAAATATGTCTTTTTCTTTCATTTTCTACTCCTTCTTTATATAGCATAATTGTAGTGGTACATTGCACATGCCCACTTAATTTATTGCTAATTTCAACGGGCACATGCAATTTGCCCCTACTATTTATAATACAATTTTATTTATAATTTTCCATACTTCTTAGATGCATTTATAAGTCCCCTAAACAAAGGACCTGGTCTATCAGGTCTTGATTTAAACTCTGGATGGAATTGTGCTGCTATAAAGTATGGATGATTTATATTTTCAACCATCTCAACAAGTTTTCCATCTGGTGATGTTCCTGAAATTATTAACCCCTTTTCTTCTAACATTTCTCTATATTTATTGTTAAATTCATATCTGTGTCTATGTCTTTCTGAAATCTCTGTTTTTTCATATAATGAATTTGCAAGGCTTCCCTCTTTTATAATACATGGATATGCTCCTAATCTCATTGTTCCCCCTTTATGTTCTATTCCTACTTGTTCTTCCATTATATGTATTAATGGATTTTTACATTTTGCATCAAATTCTTCTGAGTTTACGTCTTCTAATTTTAATACATTTTTTGCAAATTCAACAACACTCATTTGCATACCTAAACATATTCCTAAAAATGGAATATTATTCTCTCTTACATATTCTATGGTATTTATCATACCTTCTATACCTCTATCGCCAAATCCTCCTGGAATTACTACACCTTGTATTCCTTCTAAAATTTGTGATATATTTTGTTTTGTTATGGCTTCTGAATCTATAAATTTTATTTTTACTTTTACATTGTTTGCAAATCCTCCATGTTGTAAACTTTCTACTACTGATAAGTAAGAATCTTCTAATTTTATATATTTCCCTACAATTGCGATTGTTACCTTTTCATCCCCTATTTTCCTTATGTTATTAATCATCTTCTCCCATTCTTCGTTTTTAGGTTCTTTTTTATCTAAATGTAAGTGCTCACACACATCCATTGCTAGTCCTTCTTTTTCTAACATTAATGGTACTGCATATAAATTATCTGCTGTTAAATTTTGGACAACATTTTCTTTTCTAACATTACAAAATAATGCAATTTTTTCCTTCATTTCTTCTGGTACTTTTTGTTCTGAACGACATACTAAAATATCTGGTTTTATTCCAAATGATTGTAAGTCTTTAACTGAGTGTTGCGTTGGTTTTGATTTTAGTTCATTTGAACCATATATATATGGTAATAATGTTACATGTATATAGCATACATCTTCTGGTGCTCTTTCAAGTCCAACTTGTCTTATAGCTTCTATAAATGCTAAACTTTCTATATCCCCAACTGTTCCTCCTAGCTCTGTAATTACTATGTCTACATTTGTATTTTCAAATGCATATATTCTGTCTTTAATTTCATTTGTAATGTGTGGTATAACTTGCACTGTTTTTCCTAAATAGTCTCCTTTTCTTTCTTTGTCTAATACTGATTTATATATTTTTCCTGAGGTAACACTTGAATTTCTCGTTAAATTTACGTCTGTAAATCTTTCATAGTGCCCTAAGTCTAAGTCTGTTTCTGCTCCATCATCTGTTACAAAAACTTCCCCATGCTCATATGGACTCATTGTTCCTGGATCTACATTTATATATGGATCAAATTTTTGGTTTGTTACTTTATATCCTCTATTTTTTAATAGTCTTCCTAATGATGCTGCTGTTATACCTTTTCCTAATCCTGATACTACTCCTCCTGTTACAAATATGTACTTCGTATTCATCTTTTATCTCTCCTTTTTTCCTCTTTCTCCATTTATTCATACTTGTTTGTTTTTTTATAAATTTCCATTTTTTAGTTGTAATAGTAATAAAATATAAAAGCCATAACTAAAATTTTGCTAAAGTATAACTTATCCATACATATTACAAATGCTACGCTTAATAAATGTACATCGTACCAATTGTTACAAAATCTAACTTTCACTATAATTCCCTAGTATGGAAACTTATATCAATACGTAATTACTTACTATATAAAAAAATAGATTAAATCAAAACCTCTTTAGGAGTTTTTTTTTAACCTATTTCTTTAAGTCTTATTTATATTATCATATAACGACAAATTATGCAATACTTTTTCTATTTTAGTTTTTGCATTTTCATAATATAAAGAAAAAGTTATCATACAACATAACAATTTTATTATTTTATATTAGTTCTACATCAATATTTATTTTCTCTCCATTTATATTACATTCTGTATATTCTTTTCTTTCAGCATTATATACAATTTCTATTGTTAATGTTTCCTTTTTTATTTCTGGTTTATTTTTTTCTATAATATCTTCTAATGTTTTATTTCCATTTACATATAATGTAATTCTGTCTAATACCTCAAATCCTTTGTCTTTTCTCATGTTTTGGATTTTTGATATTAATTCTCTTACATAACCTTCTTCTTTTAGCTCTTGTGTTATTGTTGTATCTAATACTACACCTAATGTTCCTGTTCCTGCAAATGCAAATCCTTCTATTCCTTGCATTGTTACAAGTAAATTTTCTGCATTTAATTCTATTTCTGTTTCTCCTAGTTTTGCTACTATTGATTCACCATTTTTGATTTTTCCTGCTAATTCCATTTGATTTTGAGATGATATATATTTCTTTATTTGTGGTATTAATTTTCCATAAGTTTTTCCTAATACTGGTAAATTAGGCATTATATTAAAGTTTACATATTTTGATAAATCTGCTCCAAGTATTACTGTCTTTATATTTAATTCATCTTTTATAATGTCTCCATAATATTCTGGAATTGCTTTTTCTGATATTAACATTTTTGAAAGTGGTTGCCTATTTTTTATATTTGCCGAGTTTCTTGCACTTCTTCCTAATTTTACTAAGTTGTATGCTAATTCCATTTCTTCTTCTAACTTTTTATCTACTTCTTCTACATAATATTCTGGCCACATGTTTAAATGAACACTTTCTTTAGCATTCCTATCAAGTGATACTACTAAGTTTTGATACATATTTTCTGTTATAAATGGTACAAATGGTGCTGCTACTTGACATAGTGTTACTAAAACTCTATATAACGTCATAAATGCTCCTAATTTATCATCTGTTAGTGCATTTGCCCAAAATCTGCTTCTATTTCTTCTTACATACCAGTTTGAAAGTTCATCTGTGAAATTTTCTATATCTAGTGCTGCTCCTGTTATATCATATGCTTCTAATTTTTCATCTACAGATTTTACTAATGTGTTTAATTTACTTATTATCCATTTATCCATTACATTTTCTGAGATAAACCCTTTATGTTGTAATGGGTTTATTTTATCTATTTCTGCATATAAAACATAGAAAGAATATACATTCCATAGAGTTCCTAAAAATCTTCTTGATGTTTCCCCTACATCTTCTTTTGAAAATCTAGTTGGTAACCATGGTGCACTTGATGTATAGAAATGCCATCTTGTTGCATCTGCTCCTTCTCCTTCCATAACTTCAAATGGGTCTACTACATTTCCTTTAGATTTTGACATTTTTAATCCTTTTTTGTCTAGGACATGTCCTAATACTATACAGTTTTCAAATGCTGATTTTCCAAATACTGCAGTTGATACAGCAAGTAATGTATAGAACCATCCTCTCGTTTGGTCTACTGCTTCTGATATAAATTGTGCTGGGAAATTCTTTTCAAATAATTCTTTATTTTCAAAAGGATAATGTAATTGTGCAAATGGCATTGAACCTGAATCAAACCAACAATCCATGACCTCTTTTACTCTTGTCATTTCTTTTCCACATTCAGGACATTTTAAATGAACATCATCTATATATGGTTTATGAAGTTCTATATCTTCTGGTACATTTATTCCTTTTTCTTTTAAATCTTTTATACTTCCTATACATTCTTTGTGCCCACATTCACACCCCCATATTGGAAGTGGTGTTCCCCAATATCTGTCTCTTGAAATACACCAGTCTATTACATTTTCTACAAAGTTTCCAAATCTTCCAGTTCTTATTGTGTCTGGATACCAATGAATTTTGTTGTTATTTTCAACAAGTTCATCTTTTAATGTAGTCATTGCTACAAACCAACTTTCTTTTGGATAATATAGTAATGGTGTATCACATCTCCAACAGTGTGGATATGAATGCATATGTCTTTCTGATTTGAATAGCTTATTAGCATTTTTCAAATATTCTACTATGCTTTCATTACATTTTCTTACATTTTTTCCAGCCCATGGGGTAACTTCTTCAACAAATTTTCCTTCTTTATCTACTAAGTTTATAAATGTTATTCCATTTTGTTTTGCTACAAAACTATCATCTTCACCATAAGCTGGTGCTATATGAACTATTCCTGTACCTTCTGATAAACTTACATAGTCTCCATGTATTACAACAAATGCTTTTCCTTCTACTTTTCCATATGGTAATAGTTGTTCATATTTTGTTCCTAATAATTCCTCACCTTTAAACTCTTTTATAATGTCATATTTTCCTTCTCCCAAAATTCCATCACATAAGTCTTTTGCTAATATATAGCTTTCTCCTAATTTCATATTGCAGTTTTCATCTATTTCTATGCCGTCTTTAATTTTTGCTTCAACATATGTAAAGTTTTTATTTATGCATAGTGCTAAGTTTGACGGTAGTGTCCATGGTGTTGTTGTCCATGCTAATATATATTTGTTTTCATCTATTTTAAATTTTGCTACACATGTCATGTCGTTTACATCTTTATAGCCTTGAGCTACTTCATGTGAAGATAAGGCTGTTCCACATCTTGGACAATATGGCATAACTTTATGTCCTTGATATATCAAATTTTTGTCCCACATTTGTTTTACTGCCCACCAAATAGATTCTATGTATTCATTATGGTAGGTTACATATGGGTTTTCCATATCAACCCAGTAACCTATTTGGTTTGTCATTTTTTCCCATTGTGAAACATAGTTAAATACACTTGATTTACAGTCTTTGATAAATTTTTCTACACCATATTCTTCTATTTGTGCTTTTCCAGATATTCCAAGTTTCTTTTCTATTTCAAGTTCTACTGGTAATCCTTGCGTATCCCATCCAGCTTTTCTGATTACTTTATAACCTTTCATTACTTTATATCTTGGTATAATGTCTTTCATAACTCTTGTTAGGATATGTCCAACATGTGGTTTACCATTAGCTGTTGGTGGTCCATCATAAAATGTAAAGTATTCTCCATCTTTGTTTAATTTGAAATTTTTATCTATTATATCTTTTTCCTTCCACATGTTTAAGACTTCTCTTTCCATTCCTGGAAAACCATTTGGTAATTCAACTTTTTTGTACATGTATATTCCCCCTATATTATAATTAATAGTGAATAATTATTAATTATTCATTTTTAATCATTCACTATCCAATTTTCTAAGCACTTTGTTTGTTTTTCTCTATTACTTTTTTTCTTTTCTTTTTTGTTGTAGGTTTTTGTTCTTTATTTTCATTTATAACTAATTTTGGTGTTTCATGATTTAATACTGTTTCCCTAGTTATAATACATTTTTCAATTTTATTATTTGATGGTATATCAAACATAATATCTCTCATTATTTCTTCTATAATTGAACGAAGTCCTCTTGCTCCTGTCTTTCTTTCTATTGCTTTATTTACAATTGCCTGTAATGCTCCATCTTCAAATTCTAGTTCTACTCCATCTAATTCTAATAGCTTTTTATATTGTTTTACTAAAGCATTTTTTGGTTCTGTAACTATTTTAATTAGTGCTTCTTTATTTAATTCTTTTAGTGTGGTTACAATAGGCAATCTCCCTACAAATTCTGGAATTAGTCCAAATTTCAATAAATCTTGTGGTAATAAATCTTCATATGCTTTATATTTATCTATTTCTTGATTACTATCTTTTTCTTGACCAAATCCTATTAATTTTTTTCCTATTCTTTCGTTAATAATTTTGTCTAGTCCCTCAAATGCTCCTCCACAAATAAATAATATGTTTTCTGTATTTATTTGAATTAGCTCTTGATGAGGATGTTTCCTTCCTCCTTGAGGTGGAACTGAAGCAATTGTTCCTTCTATTATTTTTAAGAGTGATTGTTGTACTCCTTCTCCACTAACATCTCTTGTAATTGATGGATTTTCTGACTTCCTCGTTATTTTATCTATTTCATCAATATATACAATTCCTTGTTCTGCTTTTTCTACATCATAATCAGCTGATTGAATTAATTTTAATAGTATATTTTCTACATCTTCTCCTACATATCCTGCCTCTGTTAATGTTGTTGCATCTGCTATTGCAAATGGAACATTTAGGATTTTAGCTAATGTTTGTGCTAATAATGTTTTTCCACAACCTGTAGGTCCTAGTAATAATACATTACTTTTTTGAATTTCTACATCATCAATATCTTCTTGATTATTTATTCTTTTATAATGATTGTATACTGCTACTGATAAAGTTTTTTTCGCATCTTCTTGACCTATTACATAATCATCTAGTATATTTTTTATTTCTTGTGGATTTGGTAACTCTTTTTTTTCTTCTTCTATTGCATATTGCATATTATCATATTCTAAATCGTCTTCATCTAATATATTTCTACATACGCCTATACATTCATCGCATATATATACTCCTGGTCCTGCGATTATTCTTTTTACTCCTGTTTGTGGTTTTCCACAAAAGGAACATTTTATATTTTTCTCTTTACTCTTTGGCATTAACGTGCCTCCTATTTATTATATTTTATTATTGTTTCATTTGGTTTCATTTTTATACTCTATTCTTTTGTATATTTAAAAAATTTGATTATAGGGGCATATTGCAATGTACCCGCTTTAAAATTATCTTTAATTTCTGCTAGCACGCTACAACATACCCCTACAATTTATTAAATATGCGTTACACGTCCATGTCTAAATTCAGGCTTGTTTTAGTTTTATTGTGGTCTTTCCATTATTCCATCTATTAAACCATATTTTAATGCTTCTTCTGCTGTCATGTAATTGTCCCTTTCAGTGTCTCTATTGATTACATCTAATGGTTGACCTGTTCTTTCACTTAATATTTTGTTTAACTTTTCTCTCGTTTTTACCATATGGTCTGCATGTATTTTGATTTCTGTTGTTTGACCTTGTATTCCTCCACCCATTATTAATGGTTGGTGTATTAAAATTTCTGAGTTTGGTGTTGCATAACGTTTTCCTTTTGTTCCTGATGCTAATAGAACTGCTCCCATACTTGCTGCCATTCCTATACATATTGTTGATACTGGACATTTTATATAATTAATTGTATCATATATTGCCATACCTGCTGTTATAGAACCTCCTGGACTATTTATGTATAAATAAATTTCTTTGTCTGGATCTTCTGCTTCTAAAAATAATAATTCTGCAACTATTACATTTGCACTTGCTTGGTCTACCTCTTCTCCTAAAAATATTATTCTGTCTTTTAATAGTCTTGAGTATATATCATATGATCTCTCACCTTTGTTTGTTTGCTCTATTACGTATGGTATTAATGTATTTTTTTCATCTAACATTAATTTTTCCTCCCTTGTTTAATTCAATTTAATTATTTGATTTTTGCATTTTCAACGATGAATTCAACAACTTTTTCATTTACTATAAAGTTTTTAATATAGTTCATGAATTGTTCATTTTGTTTTAATTCATCTGCTGATTTTCCATATGTATCTGCCATTTCTGTAACTTTTGTATTAATAGCTTCTTCTTCTGGCTCTATTTTTTCTTCTTTTATTATAGCTTCTAATACTAATCTTGTTTTTACAGATATTTTAGCTTGTTCTTCGTTTTCTTTTCTGAATTCTTCCATTGTCTTTCCTACCATTTGTAAGTAGTTATCTAAATTCATTCCTTGATATTGTAGTCTTGTTTCAACATCTTTTACTATGTTATCTATTTCTGTTTCTACCATTCCTGATGGAATATCAATTTCTGTGTTTTCACATACAGCTTTTATTGCCTCATCTTCTGTTTCATATTTTTCTCTATTTTTGTTCTCATTTTCTAACTTTTCTTTTATACTAGCTTTTAATTCTTCTAGTGTATCAAATTCACTTGTATCTTTTGTAAATTCATCATTAAGTTCTGGTATTTCCTTCTTCTTTATTTCATGCACTTTAACCTTAAATATTGCATCTTTTCCTTTTAATTCTTCAGAAAAATATTCTTCAGGAAATTTTACTTGAATGTCTTTTTCTTCATCTACCTTCATTCCAACCATTTGATCTTCAAATCCTGGAATAAAAGTGTTACTTCCTATTTCTAGTTCATATCCTTCTGCTTTTCCACCTTCAAATGCTTTTCCATCAACAAATCCTTCAAAGTCCATTACAACTGTATCTTTATTTTCAACTGGTCTATCTTCTACTACAACTAATCTTGAATTTTTTTCCGCCATTGTATTTAACTCTTTGTTAATATCTTCTTCAGATACAGGATATTCTATTTTTTTTATTTGTACACCTTTATATTTTCCAAGTTTTACTTCTGGCTTTGTTTGGATAACTGCTGTAAAAATTAAATCTTTCCCTTTTTCCATTTGTTTAACTTCAATTTGTGGTTTGCTTACTGGTTCAATATTATTTGATTTCATTTCTTCTTCAAATACTGGTGGAACTACTTCATTAAAAGCATCTTCATAAAATATTTCTGTTCCATACATTCTTTCTGCCATTTCAAATGGAGCTTTTCCTTTTCTAAATCCTGGTATATTAAAATATTTTGAACTTTTTACATATACTGTTTTTATTGCTTTTACAAATTTTTCTGCTTCTATTGTAAATTCTAATTTTAATTCATTTGCATTCTCTGTTTTTTCAATTTTAATGCTCATTTCTTTTTCTTCCTCTCTACTTTTTTTAATTTTAATGTTATTATTATATATACTTTTTCATTTGCTGTCAATATTTTTAGGTAATTTATTTGACAAACGGACGTCCAAAAGCCACCACTATATTTTATAATTATATCGTCATGTTATAATTTATTTTTCATGGGTAAGGTTTACTCTGTACCTAAATATTCTAATTTCTAATCTCTATTTTAATATTGTCTTACCCATTCTTCTATATTATAAAATATATTATAAAAATTTGGTGTTATTCTTCCTTGTAAATCTTGTGCATATATTATAGTCCCTCTATTAAAGTATAAACTTACATATGGTCTTTCTTCTTCTATTAATCTAATTAATTGTTTGTATTTATTTTTTAATTCATTTTCATTATCTGATAAATCTGCGATTTGTCTTAAAAGTTCGTTCATTTCTATATCTTCAAACTGTGATAGATTCCCTTTCCCTATATAACTTGTTAAATCTGGACTAATTCCTGTTAGCTTACCTGTTAAAATCATATCATAATTTTTATTCTCTAAGTATTTTGCATATTGTGTTGTATTTGCTCTTATTATGTTTACAATTATTCCCATTTGTGCTAATTGTTTTTCTATTTCTTCTGCAACTGCTACTCTTTTTAAATTACTTGAATCTACTACTAAGTTTAATCTTGCTCTTATAGTTGTACCTTCATCTTGTTTCTGCCAATTTCCACCTACAAGTTCCCAACCAGCTTCTTCTAATAATTCTTTTGATTTATTGGTGTTATAACTAGAACTTACTTTTTCTACTTTATATAAATAGTTTGATGTACTTACTGGAAAGTCTGCAACATAATATTTATTTTCATATACAGAGGTTACTATATTTGACTTGTCTATTGCATAGTTTATTGCTTTTCTAAGTTCTTCATAATGTAGTGCTACACTAGAACAGTTAAGTGCTAAATAATCATATTCTCTTCCAATATATTCTACTGTTTTATACCCCATTGTTCCTATATATTCTTCATAATTTAAACTTTGAGTTGTCATTAAATCGAGATTTCCTAATTTAAATGCATTATATGCTTCGCCCGCAGATGAATACATTTTTACTAAAATAGTTTCTAATGATAAATTTCTTCCTGATGATATCCCCCACCAATTATTATTCTTTTTTAGCTCTATTTCAGTACTTGTTATATTTCCAATTGTATATTTTCCTGTTCCTGGAGCATAGTTATTTTTTTGACTGGTCGCAATTGCATCATTTTCATAGTATTGTGATGACATTATTGGGAATGTTAAATTGTATTCAAAGAATGGAATTTTATCAACTATTGTTATTTTTACTGTATAAATATTTAATATTTCTACATTTACTATATGTTTTACATTAGAATAGTAAATTGAATTTTCCCCCATTGATTGGATTTGTTCTATCGTAAACTTTATATCATTTGCAGTAAGTTGTCCCCCATTTTGCCATCTAACTCCTTCTTTCAAAACTACTACATAAGCAGTGTCACTTAAATTTATCCACTCTTTTGCTAAACAATTTTCAATTTGATAATCTTCTGTAATTGATAGCATTGGTTCATATATTAATTTAGATATATCTTGCACATTTTGATTTTTACTTGTTATTGGATTTATTGTATCTAGGCTTATAGCAGCAATTCTTAATGTTGTTATTGTTGTCAAATTTTTTTCTTCTTTTTTTTGCGTTGCTTCTTCTACTGTATTTTCAGCATTTCCTTTTTTATTTAAGTATACAGCAAATATTATTAATGCTATTACAAATATTACAAATACATATTTCAAAAAATTGTATTTTCTCATAATTAATTCCTTTCCAAAATGGCAATTAATGTATTCTGTTTTTATTCGAACTATCTTTTACTACTTTTTTCTTTTTTACTGAAAAGCCAAATTTACCTATTTTATTTCCTAAAGAATAGTATCCTCCATTTGCATAAGCAATTAAATTGCATTTTGATATATCAAAAGCTCCATTTTCATCTATGTATCTATCATCTGCATTTATTCCTAGTACATCTGCAATAAACATATGATGACTTCCTAATTCTTTTATTTCTGTGACTTTACATTCTACTGATACTGGACTTTCACCTATCATTGGACATTTTACAAAATTAGCCTTTTGTTTTGTTAACTTCATAGCTTTAAATTTATCAACATTTCTTCCTGTTTTAACTCCACACCAATCTGTAGCAAAAGCTAACTCTTCTGTGGTAAGATTTATTACAAATTCATGTGTTTCTTTTATTATATTATATGAATATCTTTCTGGTCGTATTGATATATATACTTTTGCAGGATTAGTACAAACAATACCAGTCCAAGCAACTGTTATTATGTTTGATTTTTCCATACTTCCACAAGATACCATTACAGCTGGTATTGGATATTCAAATGTTCCTGATTTCCATAGTGTTTTTGACATTTTGACTTTCCTTCCTTTTTTTATTATAAATATTATAGTAAATTTATGAGTAATACATAAATTTTTATACTTATTTAAAATAATTATACCTTTTATTAACATATTCTTAAATAATTGCATTAATAAATTTAGGGCAGACACAAGGTCGCCCTAAATTTATATCGTCAACTTTGAGCTGAAGAATTATTTTCTTGCAAACTATTTATCTCTTCATTTAGCTTATTAATAGTATTGATTTCAGATACATACCCAGCTATGAATCCTATTATAAATACAGCTATTATAAGTACAATATTCTTTATCTTTTCTTGACTTTTATACATGTATTTATCATAAATCTTCATTGGTTCCTCCTCTTTTGGGTTAACTTTCTTTGTATCCTCTCTTACCATATTATTCACTCTTTTCTCTATTTTTATTCCTGTTCATATCCTTGCACTACTAATCTTTTACTTCCAGAATTAGAACATGTTATTAGGGTTATTTGTCTCCTTCCATTTGTTAATTGACTTGTACAACTTACATCTGTAGGATCTATTATATACTTTTCTGATACAACATATTTTATAGTTTTTCCTTTTGTATCTATAAGTTCTATTATATCTCCCATATTAATACTTTTAAGTTTTCCAAACATCTTTCCACTTTTATAATTATGTCCTATTATTACATAATTTCCAATTTCATTAGGCTTTGGTCCCCAAAGTTTATTTATAGATATCTTTAATAGTTCTTCTGATGTTTCAGATAATACTGGATATTCTATTCCTAAACTTGGAATCTTTACTATAGATTCAGCTGAATATTCTATTCCCTCATCTTCTGTTACATATTTATTTGTTGTCTGTGTTTCTCCTTCTAAGTTTACCTGCTCTTCCACAGCATTTTTAACATTTTTCAATATATTACCTAATTTAACTTCTTCTTCTGTTTCTGAAGTACTACTCAAAATTACCTTTAAAATATCATCTTCTACAATTATAGAATTACTAGCTATTAATGTATTATTATCCATAGTAGTATTATCTTGTTCTGTAGCAGTATCTATAATATTCATATCATTTAAAATATATTGTGACTTTTGTTCATATCTGTTTCTATCATATTCTGCATACACATAATATGAACATAATACACACATTAAAAAAATCGATAAAATTATATTTTTTTTATAAAATTTCTTTTTTTTACGCATTTCTTTAGTAACAATAACTTTATCTGTAATTAAAATTTGATTCATGTTATTTTCTCCTTATTTTATATTATACTATATATTCTTTTTTATTTCAACATCTTTTATCATAAAAATTTTATAATTATTGAATTTTTTAGAAGCATAGTTTTCTCTAGTTTTTCTTATCCAAATCATATATACAGTATTCTCACATATGAATCTTAAATATATTTTTTATCAAATTAATCTTACTTTTATTTCTGATATCGGAATCTTTTATCTTTGCATTTTTTTACTATATCTTAGTATAATAGTATAACAAATATATAGTAATTAGAAGTAAAGTCTGCAAAGGAATATTTTAATATTTTATGGTTTCAATACGATTTCATCATATATACTTATACTTTTCATTGAAGTTATTTCGTTTGTACTATATCCTAAAGACATCAATTCTTCTGTTGTATAATTTTTAACTATTGAATAATTTTCATTTTGTTTTTCTATTTTTACTAGTATTTTATCTGTATATCCAACTCTATTTCTTATCACATAATTTTTATCATTCTCAGTTATTATTGCTGAATTTGGTACTTTTAATCCTGTGGCATTCCACCAAATAACATCTATAGATATTTTTCTATAACTAATTAAGTATTCTACATCTTGTTCTATTTTAAATATTACTACTGCTTCACCATCATTAAAATCTGAAATTTTTGCAATCTCAGCCGATATCTCATCATGATTTGATAATCTTAATTTTATAATGTCTCCTTCTTTTGCACTCATTGCATTATCTGAAGATAATATAGTTGCAATATAACAGTAAAAATTATTTACAACTTTTCCCTGTTTTGCACTTGAAGAAACTAGTTGTCCTGTTTTACTTTTTATTGAATTTAATGTTTCTTTGTTTATGGACTCTATATTACTTGCAGTTAAAGTTCCTTCATATCCATCTATTTTATAAGATACAATTCCGCTTTCTGGAGCAGATATATACTGTTGACCAGAATTTAATTGTTGTTCATATTCACTCCTTTGTGTTATTAATTTATTAATATATGAACCAGCAGGGCTAAGTTCTCCTGCAATTTTTGCCTTTCTTATCATATAAGAACTAATTTCTGATTTATATTCAGAAATTTCATCTATTTTATTAGTAGTTTGAAGTAATGCTATTTTTTCTTCTATCTGCTTTTCTAATAATTGAATATCTGTAGAATATATACTTGTGTTTTGTCCTTCAATAGCGTTTTGTATTTCTTTATCTAATTCAATTATCTTTTCTTCTAATTTTTGTTCATTTGGACTACAATATCTAAATATAGAGTCTCCTTTTGCAACTTTTGCCCCTTCTGATTTTATAGTAACAATTCCATTTTGATATTCATCACTAAATACTAATTTTTCATCTCTAATTACATAACCAATATTTGTTTCTTCTTCATAAATTTTGCCGTTTTCTATAACAAATACATCTGATGGCTCTATCAATAAGTTAATAATACTATAAAAAATACATATAGCTATTATTATGATAATTATTAATGTTACAAATTGTCCTAGTTTTTTTCTATTAAGTTTGTTTTCTTTACTTGAATCTTTCTCCAATTTATTTCCTCCAAAATAATTTGTATGTTTTTTTTCACATCTTCAAATCCATCAATCCATATTGTTTGTTTGTGTTTTTTAAACCATGTTAACTGTCTTTTTGCGTATCTTCTAGTTTCCATTTTTATTTTTTCGACCACTTCTTCTTTAGTAATTTTTCCTTCTATATATTCCTTTGTTTCCTTATACCCTAAACCTTGAATAGCTGTTGGTAATTCATCATATTTTGATGTAAGTTTTTTAACCTCTTCAATAAGTCCTTTTTCTATCATTATATCTACTCTTTGATTTATCCTATTATATAGTATTTCTCTATCCATATTTATTGCAAATACTTTATAATCGTACTTTATTTCTTTACTCCTTGATTGTATTTCTTGCTCTGTTTTTGTTTTTCCTGTTTCATGGTATATCTCTAATATTCTTAATATTCTTTTTTTATCATTACGTGAAATCTTTTCCATAGCAGTTGGATCAATTTCTAATGCTTTATTATATAAAGTTTCTAATCCCTCTTCCTCCGCTATTTTTTCCAATTTATCTCTATACTCTTTATCTAGCTTTATTTCATTGTATTCTATACCATATATTAAAGAATTTATATATAATCCAGTACCACCAACAACTATTGGAACTTTTCCTTTTTTTAAAATCTTCTCTATACAGTTTTCTGCTTGCTTTTTATAATCTGCAACACTATATCTTATATCTGGCTCTACAAAGTCTAACATATAATGTTCTATTCCAGCCATTTCCTCTTGTGTAGGCTTTGCACTCCCTATATCCATATATTTATATATTTGCATAGAATCTGCTGAAACTATCTCTCCCTTAATTTTTTTTGCTAATTCTATTGATAATGCTGTTTTTCCAGAAGCAGTAGGACCACATATTACAATAACTGTTGGTTTTTGTGTTTCATTCATATTTATTACATTTCCTTTTCATATATTTATATAATTCAAAAAAGAATATTTATTTTGCTATGCAAACAAAGTGAAAATCAATAATGAGTACTAATTGTATGTTGTTTGATTTCAATTGAAGTCTAATGGCGCAAAATGTTTATTATCTTTCAAATTTACTTTCTACGAGCAAATTTCTTCTCAATATCTGTAATACTCATCTTAATCGCAGTAGGTCTTCCATGAGGGCAAGTAAAAGGATTTGTTAAACTCAATAATTGTTGTAACAAGCTATCTACCTCATCCTGTGTTAAAGCCATATGAGCTTTAACTGCTGCTTTACAAGCAATAGTTGCCAAAAATCTTTCTTCAATCTCTTGTTTCGCAGTTCTTGCAACTGTATTTATTTCATCTAATGTCTCTAAAAACAAATCTTTTGTATTTAAATCTAAACACATTGTTGGCACACCAGTTAATTTTATAGTATTTTCTCCAAATTCTTCTAATTGGAATCCTGCTTTTTTAAATTTAGACATATTATCTCTTGCAATATCCATTTCTTTATGAGATAAAACAATTATATCTGGTAATAGTAATAATTGTGAATCTTTTTGACCTTGTGAATAATAGTTTTTTCTAACTTTTTCATACATAATTCTTTCATGTGCAGCATGTTGATCTATTATATATAACTCTTTTTCTATTTCAATTATTATATATGTTTGAAAGGCAATTCCTATCAGCTTATAATTTTGTTCTATACTAGCCTTTTTAGTATATTTTTCTTCTTCTTCGCATAAAGACATATTTACATTTTCATCTATTATGTCCTTAGCATTTGTTACACTTGTTTTTTCTTCTCCTGGTTCTTCTTTATTGATTTTTCCAAATATCTTACTATACATATCCTCAAAGTTTACTTTTTTATCTTCCTCTTTTGTTACTACATTTTCTCTTTTCAAATTATTTGTAATTGTTTCCGCTATCATAGCGCCATATGTATAATCTTCTGGTATATATTCTTGTTCTGATGATTTTGTTTTTTGTATGATATTACTTTTATTATTAGAATATTCTAAACTTTCTTTATCATTTAAAGTTTCCATTGGTAGTTTAGCTAGTATTTGATTTTTTTTAGTTCTTTCCATATCTTTTGAGCTAGAAATTTTTATTTCTTCATCAATATTATTGTTTAAAAAAACATTATTAGATTTTTCTTCAATTTGGAAATTTTCATCATCTTCTTTTATTAATGTAGCAACTTGTGGTGATGAATCTTCTTTTGCTATCATCTGTTCACTATTTACTATCTTTCTAAAAGTATTTGTAAATGCTTGACTCGTAAAATCCACATATGTATTATCTTTTGTTGTATTTGAAGCTGATTTTTCTTCTACATTTTCTATTAATTCCGCTTTTAGTAATGTATCTTTTACTGCATTATATACCGCTTTAAATATTTTGTTTTCGTCTTGGAATCTAACCTCAAGTTTTGCTGGATGAACATTAACATCAACTGTACTTGGAGCAATCTCAATATTTAATACAAGAAATCCATATTTTCCAATTGGTAATAGTCCCTTAAATGCTTTTTCAGTAGCACTTGACAGAGTTTTATCTTTTATATACCTTCTATTTATAAAGAAAAGCTGATTTCCTCTATTTGAACGTGCTATTTCTGGTTTACCCACTACTCCAGTTATAACTACGCCTTCATATACATAATTAACTGGTAATACTGCTTTTGCAATATCTTTTCCATATATACTAAAAATTACATTATTAACATTTCCATCTCCATTTGTTTGGATTATTGTTTTTCCTGTATTAATTAATTTAAAAGATATATGTGTATTTATAATGGCTAACCTAGATATAGCATCTTCTATATATCCCGTTTCTGTATAGTCCTTTTTTAAAAATTTATATCTAACTGGTGTATTAAAAAATAGATTTTTTACTGTTATTGTTGTTCCCTTTGAACACCCAATTTCTTCTTGTTCTAAAACTTTTCCTGCTTCAACTACAATTTTGTGTCCTACATCATCAAGAGCTGTTTTTGAACATAATTCTACATTTGCAATAGCTGCAATACTAGCTAATGCTTCACCTCTAAATCCCATTGATTTAACTATATTTAAGTCATCTGCACTTCTTATTTTACTTGTAGCATGTCTTTCAAATGCAATTTCTAAATCGTCCTTTTCCATTCCATTACCATCATCAGTAATTCTTATATATGATATTCCACCATTTTTTATTTCAACAGTAATATTTGTAGCTCCTGCATCAATGGAATTTTCTATCATCTCTTTTATAACAGACGCTGGTCTTTCTATAACCTCACCAGCAGCAATTTTATTTATTGTTAATTCATCTAATAAAACGATATTTCCCATTTATAGTTTTCCTCCAAACTTTTGTGTATTATTGTTAAATTATATCATTAATTAACGTATTTTGTATATATTTTTTTTAATTTTTAAGTTTTTAATAAACAAAATTATATTTTTTCTCAATACTGCTTGAATTTATATCTTGTCTCATGATATTATAATATTTATGAAAGTTAAAAAATTGTTTATAAGTTTTATTATAATTTTATTTAATTTAATATGTTTCCAATTTGTAAATGCTTCCAGTGTTTCACAGGTTGATGTGGAGTCGGTAAAAGCGAGTTTAAGTGTTAATGCACCATCTGCTTTATTAATAGAAAAAAGTTCTGGAGATATTCTATACCAAAAAGAGGCTTTTACTCCTATGTATCCTGCAAGTACTGTTAAAATAATGACTGCTATTCTTACACTTGAAAATTGTAGTCTTGATGAACCAGTTACAATAAGCGAAAACGCAATATCAACAGTTCCTTCTGGATATACTGTATCAAAAATACAGGCTGGAGAAATTTTAAGCACAAGAGACTTACTATATGCTTTACTTGTTCCTTCTGGAAATGATGCTGCAAACGCTTTAGCTGAGCATATTGCTGGTAATATTCCTGCTTTTGCAAATATGATGAATGAAAAAGCAAAACAATTGGGGTGCCAAAATACATATTTTACTAATCCTAATGGTGTTCATGATGCAAATATGCACACAACCGCTTATGATTTAGCAATAATGGCAAAACATGCTATGAATATAGATGAATTTAGAACTATTGTTTCTACTGAGACTTATACACTTCCATCTTCAAATGTTTATCCATTAAATGATAGAGTTTTAAATAATTCAAATCATTTGATAAATACTGCTTCTCCACACTATTATGAATATGCTACTGGAATAAAAACAGGTTATACAAATCCAGCTCAAAATTGCCTGGTTGCAGGTGCTGAAAAAGATAATATAGAATTTATCGCCGTTATTTTGGGTTCGACATTTCCAAATACTGGTAACCAAGCTAAATTTGTTGATGCTAAAAACTTATTTGAATTTGGTTTTATATATCATTATGATTATTATAAAGAAAAGTCTCAAGTCAAACAATCTGGAGTTTGGTCTGGAGTTATAAATACTGAGTTAATGGTTGATGAAAATAATAAACCTAGATGGGGATACGTTTTTTATTTAATTGCTAGAACAACATTAATTTTAATAGCTATAATTTATATATTATATCATTTAATAACTAAATCTAAGCGATATCTTTATAATCGCACACATGCAAAATATGATTTTAAATATTAAATCACCATGAGGTTTTCCCGTTTATAGGATACCCTCATGGTTTTTCTTAATAATATATACTTTTATATAAATTCTTTCCATACTATATTTGCCAAATCCAATCCCTTATCTGTTAATCTTATGTTATTTAATTCTATTTCTATTAATTCTAAATCTACTAATTTATTTAATTCATTTCTAAATAAATATATTGGGTTTTCACTAAATTTTAATTTAAACTCTGATATATTAACTCCCTCTAACTTTCTTAATCCCAATATCATATATTCTTTTTGTTGACATTTTTTATCTTGTATTTCATGTACTTTTTTATCATTATAATTTTTGATATATTCATCTATTTTTTCTAAATTAGAGTATCTTCTATTATCTAAATATGAATGTGCTGAAACACCCAGCCCTATATACTCTTTTTGATTCCAACAATCCACATTATGTTTAGAATAATAACCTTTTTTTGCAAAGTTTGATATTTCATAATGAATATACCCATTCTCTTCTAATATATTTTTAACTGTCCAGTACATCTCTCTTTCTTCGTCTTCATTTGGTAAAATACATTTCTGTATATTTACCATATCGTACATTTTCGTTCCTTCTTCTAATATCAATGAATATATTGAAATATGTTCTGGATCTAATTCAACTATGTCTTTTACACTTTGTATTATATCTTCTATAGTTTGTTTAGGTAGTGCTAACATTAAATCTATATTTATATTTTTAAATCCAACCTCTCTTGCCATATTATATGTATTTAAAAATTCATTATAATTATGTATTCTTCCTATTTCCTTTAGTAAGCTATCTTTTGTTGATTGTAATCCTATACTTAATCTATTTATACCACATCTCTTATAATTTATTAATTTTTGTTTTGTTACAGTTCCTGGATTAATTTCAATAGTTATTTCTTCTGCTTTTTCTAAATTTATTTCTTTTAAAATTTTTACAATATATTCACTATCAATATATGATGGAGTTCCTCCACCTATATATATTGTTTTTATTATATATTCTTCTGCTTTATAATTACAATATTCTTTTATTATAGTATTTATATATTCTTCAATATAATTATCTTTGTTATGATATGAGATGAAATCGCAGTAATAGCATTTTTTCTTGCAAAATGGTATGTGAATATATAAATTTATTTCCTTCATTTTGATCTATTTCCTTCCTAAAAATAATTCCTCTACTCTTTTTCTAATTCTTTCGCAATTTCTAATATTTTATTTAATCTATGATTTATACCTGATTTACTAATAGGAACACTTAGCATTTCTCCCAATTCAATTAAATTGGCATCTGGGCTTTCTAATCTTAGTTCTGCAATCTCTTTTAAATTTTCTGGTAATTCTTCAAACTTATTTTTACTTTTTATTAAATTTATAGCTTGTACTTGCAAGACTGATGCTTCTATAGTTTTGTTAAAATTTGCAGTTTCGCAATTAACTATTCTATTTATATTGTTTCTTTTATCTTTAATAACTCTTATTTCTTCATACCTAATTACTGCTGTATTTGCACCTATTACAGCTAAAAAATCTGAAATAATTTCTCCTTCTTTAATATATAAAGAATATCCATTTTTCCTTATAAGACTTTTAGTCGTTATATTAAAATCACTAATAATACTTTGTATTATCTTCTGATTTTTTTCTGAGTTAAAAGTGATTTCTAAATGATATTTTTTATTAGGATTATTAATTAATCCCCCTCCCATAAAAGCTCCCCTTATAGCTGCTTTTTTTTCATCAATTGTTGATACCCTTATATCGTCTGAATTTAGCAATACATTATTAAAATTAATTACATAGTTTTTTCCTTGAACTTTTATTTTATAATCAATTTCTAGTTTAGACAATATTTTTCCAAATCTATTAATGTTATAATCACTATTTGTACAAAAATTCATTTTATCTTTTATAACCTTTGTATTTCCACTTAATATATATCCATATAGTTCACAATATACTAAATTTTTATTTCCAAAAGTATTTAATTTACTAAGTTCCTCTTTTATTTTAGATGAAAACGACATATTTTTTTCATTCCTTCCTGTGGTATTTAATTTGAAAACATTAATACCTCAAGTTACTTGTGCTATTATTACTCTATCATTATTTGATAAATCTTTCATACTTACTATATTCTTATATCTATTTTCTGCTTCTAATATATGTGTAACACTATCTTTTTGATTATATCCTATTTCTAATGCTAAGTATCCATCTTTTTTCAAGTATTTATATGAACTTTTAGAAATTTCTCTATAAAAATTTAATCCATCTATACCACCATCTAATGCAAGTATTGGCTCACATTGTACATCTTCTGATAATGTTTTTAGGGTTCCTGTTTCAATATATGGTGGATTTGAGACTATTATATCATATTTATCATTAATCTTTTCAAACATATTTGATTCTATAAATTTAATTTCTGCCTTGTTCAATTTTGCATTTTTTTTAGCCACATCTAAAGCATTACCACTTATATCTGTTGCTATAGCTTCTATATTTTCAACATATTTTTTTATAGATATTGCAATTGCACCACTACCTGTACATAAGTCTAATAACTTTGTTCTTTTTCCTTTATATTCCTTTTTACATATTTTTATAATTTCTTCAACTAATATTTCTGTATCTGGTTGTGGAATTAATACATTATCATCAACATAAAAATTTAATTTCATGAATTCTTGATTATTCGTTATATATTGAACTGGATATCCATTTTTTACTTTTTCAATATTATCATCATATAGCTTTAAAATTTCATCTTTTAAAATTTCTTTATCATTTATTATAAGGTATTCTTTATTCTTATTTATCGTATATGCCATCAAAATTCTAGCTATATTATATGAATCAGCAATATTATTCTCTTTTAAAATTTTTGCATTTTCTGCTATTGCTTGTTTTATTTCCATTTCTTCCCCTCATATAACTATATATTACCCAAAAATCTCCACTTGTTTTAAAACTGGAAATTCTTTTCTAAATTTTCTTAATTTTTCAATATCCAAATCTGCTATAACAATTCCTTCTTCCTTATTTATCTTTGATATAATAGTACCATCATAAGATATTATTTTCGAATTTCCACATCTTTCTTTCTCTGCTGTTCCACCTGTTTGATTACAGGCACAAAAATATACTTGATTTTCAATAGCCCTTGCTCTTGGTAATATTTCCCATGCTATTTCGCCTGTTGATTTTCTAAAATTAGCTGGCAAAAATATTACTTCTACTCCATTTAATGCAAGAGCCTTAAAATATTCAGGATACCTAATATCAAAACATATTCCTATTCCAACCTTTACACCTTCTATTTCAATAATTCCTAAACTATTTCCTTTTAAAGTGTCTCTTGCTTCATTTATTTTCAAATCTGGTCTATCTACTGTATACATATAAATCTTGTTATATCTATGTACTATATCTCCGTTTCGATTTATTACCAAAGAAGTATTAGTTATATTATCAGTATGTTCAACTTTTAATGCTAAACTTCCTAAGACTATATTTACATTATTAGTTTTTGCATATTCCTTAAATTTATTTATTATTGTAGATTCTATATCTTCTGCCCCTCTGCCTTTTCCCCAATATAAAAATTTCTCTGATAAACATATAATATCTACATTTTGTATAACAGATTCATCCATAAATTTTATTGCTTTATCTATATTTTCTTTTTTATTGTCTTTAGAGTCTATTTGTATTAATGATACCTTCATAATTTCCTCCCTTATATTTAAACTTCCTTAACTATTATATTACATATAAATAAATTTATCAATTCCGTTTATTTATGTTTTTAGACTTTTTATTGGTAGTTACAGTATAATGGTTTTACATATTAAAACTATTATACTGTAACTATTGGTATAAAAAAGTAGGCATATCTCTTGACATCTTTTCAATTTTTATGCTAAAATATTATTTGTTCATTACTTATTCATGGCTCCTTGGTCAAGCGGTTAAGACGCCACCCTCTCAAGGTGGAGTGATGGGTTCGATTCCCGTAGGAGTCACCAAATATTATAATCTATTATGTTAATAAAAAATCGACTTTAAAAGTCGATTTTTTATTTTAAATATTTTCTTCTATTATTTTTATTACTTTCTGTATTGTTTCTTCTTGATTTACGTTATCTATAATATAATCATACTGTCCCATTTTAGTCTCTTCATACTCAAATCTACTTAATCTTAGTCTTATTTCTTGTTCACTTGGTCTGTCTTCTCGTAATTCTAGTCTTTTTCTCAATTCTTCTTTAGGTACTCTTAAAAATATAGTAATAATTTTTATTTCCTTTCCTAATTGTTTAACTAAGTTTTCAGTTCCATTAACATCTACATCTCTTATAGCTACTTTTCCATTTAATAATTTTTCTTGTAGCTGTTTTTTTGCAACCCCATAATAGTTGTTATGATGTAAATCATATTCATACAGTTCATTATTTGCTATCATTTCTTTAAATTTATCTTCAGTAACAAATATATATGTTATTCCTGGAATATCTCCTTCTCTCATAGGTCTACTTGTAATTGTTGGAAAAGTATCAACATATTCTAATCTTTTTACTATTTCTCTTTTTACAGTGTCCTTTCCTGCTCCTGCTACCCCTGATAATATTACTAACATTTTGGACCTACCTTACCTTCTGCAATTTCAACTGCTGCTAATGTTACATTTGAATCTTCTATTTTATTTGTTAAAGGTTCATCTCCATTTGATAATTGTCTTGCTCTTTTTGCAGTTACAATTACTAGTCCAAATCTATTATCTACTTTTTTTAATAATTCTGTGACAGTTGGTCTTACCATCATTTTTAATCACTCCTTCATAAGTTTTGCTTTGCAATTTCTTTGTTAAATTAATTTCATATTATCTTTAACTAAAGTCGCAAAATTTACTACACATAACCTTTGAGTAAACTTTACTTTACAAATTTTATCAACTTTTATGTTAATATATATTTTATATTATAATATATATTTAACTATTTTGCAACTATCTTCTCTATATCATTTTGACTTCTTTTATATTTTCTTTTTGAGTTTGTTATGATTAATACACTTTTTAGCATATAGTATATTACACTTGCAATAATTCCTGTTGTTGTTATCTTATAAAAGTTTCCATAGTATATCGAGTATCCTGATATTAAGAATAGCGTAAAAAACGATAGTGTTAGCATTTCTATACTATGTATAATTATATTGTTTCTATTAGTTCTATATGATATTTCAAACATTATTGTTGTTCCTATAATTAATATTATACTAAATATTTTTATTATTGTTATATATTTTTGTGTTTCAATATTTTGCTCTCCTATTTGTAGACAAATTAAATATATTAATATTATTATTAGTAGTATAGTATTAAACAAACATTTTTTGAATATTACTTTTTTCTCTGCTTGTGGTAATTTCTTTTTGTTTCTTATTTCTTCTTCTAATTTTGCAAAATTTTTGTTAATCTCAGTTTCTTTGTTTTTCAAATTTTTTCCTCCGATTAAAATTAAGATATTAGGGCAGATTGCATAAATCTACCCTCTAGTGTTAATTTGTTTAATATTTTGTTATGCACGTGGATGTGCTTTTTTATATATGTTTTGTAAACTTTCATCTTGAAATTGCATATATACTTGTGTCGATGATATATCTGAATGCCCTAACATTAATTGTATTGATTTTAAATCCGCACCATTCTGTAATAGATGTGTTGCAAATGAATGTCTTAATACATGTGGTGTTATATCTTTTGTTATATGTGCTTGTTCTTTATAATATTTTATTATTTTCCAAAAACCCTGTCTTGTTAATCTCTGTCCATTAGTATTAACAAATAATGCTGTAACACTATCATCTTTTATAAGTATTGGTCTAGCATTTTCTACATAATCTTTTAATGCTTCTTTTGATAAATTACCTAGTGGTATGTTTCTTTGCTTTTCGCCAGTTCTGCATATTACAAGTCCTTCACCAAAGTTAACATCTGATATATTTAATGATATAATCTCTGTAACTTTCATTCCTGTAGCATATGCAAATTCTAACATAGCCTTATCTCTAATTCCTTTTAAGTCAACACTCTTAGGCTGTTCTAATAGCAGTTCTACTTCTTGTGCAGATAATACAGTAGGAACTCTTTTATCAATTTTAGGAGATTGTATTCCATCTGTCGGATCTTTTTTTATTTTCTTGTTTCTTAATAAATATTGATAAAATGCTCTTATTGACGCAAGACTTCTTGAAATTGTCGAACTTTTCTTTCCAAGGTTTTTCATATAGTCTAAATAACCTGATATTTGTTCTGAATCTACTTTGGCATAATTTAATTTATTTATTTCTACGTATTTTTGATATTGCTCTATATCTCTTCTATATGATTGCAATGTATTTTCTGAGACTTTTTTATCATTGTGTATAAATTCTAAAAAATGATTTACTTGTTTTTCCATACTTCACACTCCCTATTTTCTCTGCCATAAATTATATATGTTATATCAAATAAAACTCAAATTGTAAATAGTTTTATTGAAATTTTACATAAAAACTAGAAATAGTAATTTTATGTAAAAAGTGTATCTATTGAATTTAATTATAAATGTATATCTAATTATTATGCTTAAAATTTAAAATAATTCCATTGTCTGCATTGTCTCTAGCTTAAGTAATAATTTTATATTGGTTTGAATATTTGCAATCACTGATTAACACTTTTTATTTCTTCTCTACTAAATTCATTTTATTATAAATTTGCTTTCTATATATTATATAGAAAGCAAATATCTTACTAATATTTCCGCATTAATCCCTACATTTATCACTCTTGGATACAACTGTTAACCTTATTGCTAATTTATTTCCATTTATTCAGAAAGTGTGTCATTACAAATGTTTCTCTATATTTAAATTATGCAATATACCTATTATATGTTTTCCTGTCTTATTGCTTCTAAAATATTTTCTTTTTTTATTTTGCTTGCTGAATACATCATTGTTGAAAGTACTAACGCAAATACTCCCACTACTGAAATTATTATACTATTCCAAGGTATTAAAAAGTCACTGAATTCTATTATATTTGCTATTGCTCTTGATATTAAAAATATTACAACAAATGAAACTGGAAGTGCATATATTAATGATTTTAATCCAAAGAATAAACTTTCTAAGAATAGTATTTTATTAAATCCACCGAGGTGTTAGCCCCATACTTCTTAACATCGCAAATTCCTTTTGCCTTAAAGATATACTTGTGCTTATTGTATTAAATACACTTGTAACTCCAATTAATGTTACTAAACTTATGAAACCATATAAAAGTATTTTTATTGCAAGTACTAAGTTTTTTTCTTCTTGATTGTCTAACGCAATATTTGATACATAAATTTCATGATTTCCTGAATTATATTTTGTTTCTATTTTTTCTCCTTCCTCTGCAAATTTCTTAATTTCTGAGGTTTTTATTAATATTTTCATTGTTGGAGAATAATCAGTGTTATCTTTTAAATTTCTTTTTTTCCATTCATATATTTTACTATATGTCTCATTATTTACAATTAAAGTAGTTGTTTCTCTAAATTTATAGTGGTCTGTTGCAAAGATTGTTTCTTTTGTTGCTATTATATTATCTATTTTTAGAGTTTTTTCTTCTGCTATTACTTTTGTGTCTTTATTATCCACATCATCTGTATATTCTGGTATTTTTAAATTTAAGCTAAGATTTTTAGTATTTTCTAGTAGTGTTACTATATTTGTTACAGAATCCTTTCTAATTCTTGCTTGGTTAAGTAATATTGATTGACCATAAGTTCCATTTATTTTTTCTATATATTCTCTATATTCTTCATCTGAAAGCTTTACAATATTTATATTGAAGCTTTCCTCATATAGTTTTTTATGATATTCATAATATTCTTTATTATATCTATCTTCTTCTAGGGTTTCATATGGGAACCAAAGTTCATCAATGATTGAGTATTTTTCTATATTTTCTATACTTAATATATCGTCTGTAACTCTTTGTTTTAATTCTTCATTTTCATCATAAAAATATACTGCACTATCATAATTATATGGATATACCAATCCTTCGCTTGTTCCTACAAGGAATTGCAAGTATGAGCTAAATGATATAAATAATACTATACTTATAAATAATGATATTATCGTTATTCTGTATTTTCTTTTATTTCTTTTTATATTTTTTAGCGCAATTTCTCCTTCTACTCCAAATATTTTAGTTATTAGTTTACTTGTTCTTATTTTCTTTTTGTTTATCTTTATTTCATCATTTTGTCGTATTGCTTCTACTGGTGTAACTCTACTTGCTCTTTTTGCAGGTATCCAAGCAGATATTAGTATTACTATACACATAAATATTAAGGGAATAATTACATATACAGGATTTATTGTTAATTGAAAAGTCACTCCCATCATGTCTTGAATAAGGTTATTTAATATTTGAAGTACTACATATATTCCTAAAAATGCCCCTGCTACACCTATTACTATTCCTATGCTTCCTACTATTAATGCTTCAAAAATTACTGTATTTCTTATCTGCCTTTTAGTTGCCCCTATGCTTGATAATAGACCAAATTGTTTTTTTCTTTCCATTGTAGATATTGCAAATGAATTGTATATTACAATAATACATCCAACAGACAATAATGCAAGTGTAATTGACATCATACCAGCTACTGTTGCTGTAAAGTTTCCACTTTGACTTGTTCCATAAAAATATAATAATTGATTATTATATTCTATATCATTTTTTGAAAGTTTTAATATTTCCCCTAATTTCTCTGAATTTTCAAAGGTCTTGCTAGGATTTTTATATATTACATAACTATTTACTTTTTCTTCATCTTTAATTTCTTCTTTTAATGTAAATACTGAATATCCACAAGAATAGCGTTCTTCCAGATTACTTCTTACTACAATTCCCACTATAGTGAATTCTCTTGTCTCACAAATTTCTAGTTTTTCGTTTTCTGTATAACGTAGTGTAGTTATAATTTCTCCATCGTCATAATAAAATTTTTCATTGTCTTTATTTATTAGTTGTACAATATCTAATATATATCCTTCTTCATCAACTCTATATCCAAGTTCTAGCTTAATTTTATCTCCTACATTTAGTTTTACTCCTCCATTAGTCTCTATATGGCTAGATATTAATAATTCATTTGAATTATTAGGCATTCTACCATCCATCAGTTCTAATCTTTCTAGATAATTTTTACTAACATTTTTTAGTCTTAAATATGGTTTGCTATCATTTTTTATTCCATCTAAGTGTGCATATCCAACATTTTGTTCATAAAAAATTTCCTTTATAGTTACATTCTCCTTTAATGCATTCAAGTCTTTTCCTTTTAATTGATTAAAAATTGCATTATAATCTCCATGATTGTCTATAGCATCATTAAGCATAGCTTGATGAAAACTTGAAAAAAGTAATCCTATACCTAGCATTAATGCTGTTGACAATATTATCCCAATAATTGTAACTAATGTTCTTCTTTTATTCATTAGAAGGTGTTTTATAGTTAAACTTTTTAATATTCCCATTTATTTCACCTTCTTATCACTGATGATTTTACCATCATCAATAGTAATTATTCTATCTGCATTTAATGCTAAACTATTATCATGTGTTATCATTATAATTGTTTGTTCATATTTTTTGTTTGATAGTTTTAATAGTTCAATAATTTCTCTTGATGCTTTACTGTCTAAGTTTCCTGTTGGTTCGTCTGCAAGTAGCACTGCTGGTCTATTCATTAGTGCTCTACCAATTGATACTCTTTGTTGCTGTCCTCCTGATAGTTCGTTTGGTAAATGTTTTACTCTCCCACTTAGTCCTAGAGTACTAATCAATTCTTCTAAATATCTATTATCTGGTTGTTTTCCATCTAATAATAATGGAAGTGTTATGTTTTCTTCAACATTTAAAATTGGTATTAGATTATAAAATTGATAAATAAGTCCTACTTGCCTTCTTCTAAATACTGCTAGATTTGTCTCATTTAATTTGAATACATCTTTGTTATCTACTAAAACCTTCCCTGAGGTTGGCCTATCCACTCCTCCAAGTATATGCAATAGTGTTGATTTTCCGCTTCCACTTGCTCCTACTATGGCAACAAATTCTCCCTTATTAACACTAAAACTTATTCCATCTAGTGCTTTTACAAGTGTTTCGTTTTTTCCATAAGTTTTACACAAGTTTTCAACTCTCAAAATTTCCATTTCTTATCCTCCCTTAACTTTTATGCTTTAATTATATAAATATTAGATGACTGTACAGTGACAAATAATATTACAATTTTGTCACTTTTATGTATTAATCATTTTACCTTATTTAAATTATTGTTTAATTTTATTTACATCTTGTAGGGGCGATTACTAATCGCCCCTACATTCTCTCTACAATTTCTTAACGGACGTGCAATGTTCGACCCCACCGTATATCATTATGTTAACAATATTGAATGCCATTGTTTGCAAATTTCCTAAAATTGTAGTATAATAAGACAGAGTTATGTTAAATACATATAATAAAAATACAATATAAGGAGGACAACTATATGACTCTTAAAAAACGGATTTTCTTTCGAAGAACAACAACGCGAAATGGCGATTATTTTTCGCCCTTTAAAATTTGAACATTTTGATTGTAAAACAGGTACCTACTCCCTCTGTACTTTGTACCTCTATGGTTCCATTTTGTTTTTCTATAATTGTTTTTGACATATTTAATCCTATTCCTATACTTTCTTTATTAGATTTCCCTTTATAAAATCTTTCAAATATATGGTTTATGTCTTCTTCTCTTATTCCACTTCCATTGTCTTCTATTTTCATTTCATTATATATCGGATTTCCTTGTACTGTTATTTTTATTGTTCCATCTTTTTCTGTGTGTTCATAAGCATTTTTTATTATGTTTATTAAAGCTTCTACTGTCCAATTTTCATCACAAATTATTTCCAGGTCTTCTGCTATGTCTTTTACTAAAGTTATGCTTTTTGCTTCTATTTGTATAATTAATGGTTCTAAAGTTTTATTAATTAGAACTTTTGCATTTACATTTTCCTTCTTTAGTTTTATTGTTCCACTATCTATCTGAGAAATTTTAAGTAAACTAGTTATTAACCATTGTATTTTTTCTAGTTGCTGTTTGCTTTTTTGCTGGCATTCTTTTCTTTTGCTTTCTTCTAAATTTTTGTTTTCAAGTAGTTCATTCATTACCATTATACTTGTAAGTGGTGTTTTTAGTTGATGTGATATATCTGATAATGCCACTTCTAAATACTCTTTTTCTTTTTGTGAATATTCGCTCATGTTTCTAAGTTTTATTGTTATTTTATAAATATAATTTTTAAGTGCACTTATTGAATCTTCATCATATTCTCTAATATCTAATGAATAATCATTATTTAATATATTACTTATGTAATTACTTATATCGTTTAACCTTTTATCTTCTTTTTTATAAAAGTATAAATTGATTAAAATATATATTATGATGACTGATACTACAAAAATAATATTTCCTAAAACCATTTTGTTTTTTAATTTATTTATACTTGTAATCTCATCTAAGTTCTCAATATCATCAATTCCATATTTTCCTAGAGTTTCTATTCCTTGTTCAATATTTGTATCATCTGAAATTATTTCTTTTATTGCTTCTATTTCTATATTAGGATATTTTTCTATTATAATTCCTATTATTTTTGCATTATTTCTAATAATTTCTTGTTTATACATATTATGTGTATGTATTGCATATATACTAACTAAAATAGTAAAAAAAATTAATAATATTATTTGTATAACTAATGGTCTTAATTTATTTACATCTTTAAACATCTAAATTTCCACCTTATACCCCATACCTCTTATTGTTTTTATTATCTTTGGATTATTAGCATCATCTTCTATTTTTTCTCTAATTCTTTTTATATAAACAGTTAACGTATTATCATTAACAAAATCTTCATTTACATCCCATATATCTGCTAGTATTTGTTCTCTGGAAAATACTACATTTGGTTCTAATGCTAAGGTTATTAAAATTTTATATTCCAAAGCTGTGAGCATAACATCTTTCCCGTCTTTTAATACCTTTGCCTGTCCTAAATCTATTGTAATTCCTTCTATCTCAATAATATTTTTGTTGTTTTGTTTTTTATTCCTCCTTAAAACTGAGTTAATTCTAGATAATAGTTCTCTTGCTCTAAAGGGCTTAGTTATATAATCTTCTGCTCCCATGTCTATTCCTCTAACTATTGATACTTCTAAGTCGTTTGCAGTTAAAAATATAATTGGAATATCTTTTAATCCTTTTATTTTTTTGAATAAATCAAATCCATTTATGTCTGGTAAATTTACATCTAATAATATTAAGGAAATGTCTTCTCCTTTTTTTATGTATTCAAATGCTCCATTCCCATCTTCTTTTTCTATTATTTCAAAACCGTTCTTCTTCTAAATAATATTTTATTCCCATTCTGATAGTTGAATCATCTTCGATTAATAAAATTTTGTTCATGTTGTCTCCCTCATTGGGCACAGTGGTGTCTTTCCTACGATGTATTCCCGCAAACGGTGCCCCTACATTTATTTTTTCATATTTTTCAATAATATTTTAGTTTCATCAGATATTCTATATGATTCTATCATTTTTTGCAATGCTTTGTTATATGTAAATTTGTCTAATTTATTTTCTCTTTTTAAATATTTCATTGCTTTGGAATTAAATTTTATTCCTATTTCAGCTATTATCCATGCTTTTGCCATTTGCACATAATATGCATTGTTTTCTATTTCATCTATTACTTTTATTACTTTATCAATATATTCTTCTGTTATATAATAGTCTAACATCATGATTATACTAAATCTGGCTTCTAATTCTTTGTCTGATTTAGTGTATGGTAATATAAAGCTCCATACTTTTTCTAAGTCCTCGGGCTTTATTTTTAAAGTAGGACAAAATGTATCTGTTATTGCCCAACTATCCATATTTGGTATGAATTCTTTTACTAATATTAGCTTTTCTTTTATATCTATTTTGGAATATGCTATAACTAGACCTTTTAGTATGGTCTCTTCAAAACAATTAGTATCTGCTTTTTCTATAAACTCTTTCCACTCTTCGTATTTTAAGATTTCTTTTGCAAGTGTTCTAAGTTTTGGTATACGTATTCCTAAAACTTGTTTTTTAGTATCTGGACATAACTTTTTATTGAATTTTGCATACTCTGGCTCAGATAGTTCCTTCAATTTCTTTCTTATAATTTCTATTTTCAATTTTTCCTCCATCATTTAATTTTATTTCTTTTGAACCTACTATTATTTTATATAATCCTGTGCCTACAAATATCTCTACATTTGAACTTGCTATTATTTGGTATAATCTTATACTTACTAATACCTCTATAATAGATAATATTAATGTTGCAAATATAATTAAAATTATAGGGCTATCAACTAAAATTAATGTAATAACTGTACTTAATATAGCATATATTGTTTTTCTAAATGCTTCCATTGTTGTTATTAATGTTTTTTGATATTCTGGTTCAATATTTTCTAAAGCTAAATCTTGCATATATGTTTTAAATGGGTCTCTTATAAGCAAAATAATTATATATCCCAATCCTATAATTGCAAATTTTAACATTAGTGAACTTGTAATAAATGAACCTATTATCATAATCATGAAAGATATTACTAGAAGTAGTGGTAGTATAATTTCTACTTTTTCTTTAAATTTGCTATATATCTTGTTAAAACCGACATTTGAGAATACTCTTGCTATACGAGATATACATGTAATTGTCCCTAAAATTAAAACTGCACTTTCTGCATTAAAATCTTTAAATAGTTCTTCTTGTATAAATAGTTTTCCATTGTTTTGTCCACATTTTATAGCACCCATAAATAAACCATATGAGATAATTAATATTACTATTACTTTACTGAACTTAATTTTCCTTTTTGTAGTTTTTACTTCTATCTTATCATAACTCGAAAAATATCTTATATTAAATGATAAAATAAAACATATTAAACAAAACAATATTGTTAATAACATAGGTAAATAATTATTGAAATTAAACATAATACTTGCTATAAAGGAAATAATCATTGTTGCCATAGCATAGATTGTATTAGCTTTTGTCTGTACTTTTATATAGTCATTATTACGATTTTGCAATTCTAGATTATTTTTTAGTATTGCATTTGCTATATCTCGGAATGTAAATGCAATTTCATAGAATATCTTACCTATAACAATTACAAAATAGTTTCCTCCAAAGGTTAATAATATACTTGATAATAGTAATAAAAAAGAACCTAATCTAACAGAATTTGTATTACCTATTTTTTTAATTATTTTTAATAGTGGAATTTGCAAGCATATAGCTACTATTAATGATATACTTGTTAATGAAACTATTTGTGCTGGATTAAAACCTTTAACAATTTTTAAAAATAATGTATCTATTGCAAACCAAAATAATAAATCTCCTGATAATCCAGAAAACCAAGGAAATGTTTTATTAAATTTTTTCATTCTTTTGTTATCCATTTTTTCACCTATTTTTGCTATTTTTTACATAATAACACATTTTATTCTTTATTTAAAGATATTTTATGTTACATTTTTGTTGCATTTATATTACAATACAATAAAAGGTGGCTTTGCCACCTTTTATTGTATTCTCTTATTTTTAAAATCCTAATTCTTCTAATATTTTTTGAACTGTGTCTTTATATTCAGTTTTTACATCTACATATATAATGTTATTGTTTACTTTTGATACTGCTTTATATTTATCATCAGTTGTTAATGTATATTTTGAATTGTTTTCTAAATCATTATTTGTTTCAACAGAGTTTTCTGTTTTTGCTGCTTCAAATTTAGATTTATTATTGTTATAAAAACTTGTTGCATATGCATCATCTGAGATTTGATAAAATTCAATTTGATAAGAATAACTTTCATTAGTGGCTATGTATACTTTTTCTATTTTACTATAATTTGCAAATTGACTTTTTGCATCCATAACCATATATCCTTTTTCTTGCATAACATTTTTAAAACCTTCAGCATCTGTAATTTCTTGTTGCTTATTTCCTTCTTCTTCCTTATTTGGTTTGTTTAAAGATATTCCAACTATTATTGCTACTATAATGGCTACTATAACTATTGCTATTATTGCTATCATCACTGGTTTTTTCATATAATTTTCCCCTTTCGTTTTTCATTATTTACTTTATATCATTAATTTTAAAATAAATCAATGTTTTTTGTTTATTTTTGTGTTATTGTTTTATCCTTTTTTAAATCAAATCGATACATTCCAATTAAAGCTGAAACTGCCATAAGTGCATCTGAAATGCCTGCAGTATATGCCATAGACATAAATTCATATATTGTCCATGATATTGAATTTACTAGTAAAATTCTTCTTATATTCTTTTCTTCTTTCTGCACAATACTCAGTGTATATAGAATAGAAGATACTATTGGTAGTATGTCTATATAGCTTTTTAAAGTTATTAATCCGATTATAATGGATATTATAATATAAACTCCTATAAATATTTTAGGTACTTCTTGTCCTTTTCTCTCAAAATAATAATTTATAAATATCTGTATTATAGCAAAAAAACAAATTACAGCACCACTATAGCTTTGTAATAATATAAAATTCAATACAGAAAATAAATTTCCTAACATAAACATAATAATCATATTTCTTTTCTGTTTCATTTGCATTGACAGTACATTTGATATTATAACTAATATTCCAAAAATTTGAGCAACAATAAACATTACTTATTTCTCCTAGCATTCTTTTATATTATACATTTATCATATATATTAAAACATATTTATTACTTTATATTCAGTTTTTTTCTACAATAAATTCATTATTAAAAAATTAAGTGGTTAAAGTATTTAATATTTTTATAAATTGCAATACTTAAATTAAATATATTATTTTTAGATAAAAAAATAAATCTAGTGAATATTGAAGAATGAATAGTTAATAGTGAATAGTACAAATGTGCTCATTACACTTTATTAAACAACTATTCACTATTAACTTTCCACTATTCTCTATTCACTGCGACTTGTTAAAGTCGCACATTTGGTGGAGATGACAAAAGTTCTCCTTTATATATCAAGCCTTTTCTTAATTTTGTTGACAGAAATGTTGACAATTTTGCAGTTAATCACTCTTAAAGGCATATAAATTCACTCTAATTTTATGAGTGATACTCGAATTTACAAAATATATTATAGTTATTATACAGTAAGCAATAAATTTATTCAAGTAGTAGGTTGGTAATATATTTTACTATCTGTGACTAAAACCTATAAAAATGTCAAAATTCTATTTTGATATTTTTATGGGTTATCGTGGAAGAGTTTGAGAAACCGAGAAAGGTTGCTCATTAGTTTAGCTGTTAAGCTAAACTACCTTATAACAATATATCAATATTGTTATAACACGATTATAATATTCAAATAAAATAATGTAATTATTTTGTGGTATTGTTTAAATTTATTTAATCAATATGAATATTTAATCGTGCATAAAAGGATTATTAAGGAAAACTTTAGTTGTCCTTAATCACACGAACTTCCTTTGAAGTTCTAGTGTGTTAGAACTTCAAGAAAGTTTGACATAGCAAAATCAAAGGGGGTATTTATTTTGCTTGAGCCTACGAAGGCTATCTTAAAAGAAAAGGAATAGAAAAAATGAGTTATGCAATAATTAGAAATGCTAACTACAAAAAAGATAATCTTGCAGGATTATACAAACATAACGAAAGAAAAAATACAAACTATTCTAATAAAGATATTAACAAAAATAATTCTATAAAAAACTATTCAATTAAACAATGCAATACTACCTATTCAAAAGCTATTAACGAACTAATTAAAACTAATGATTTAAAATGTAGAATAACAAGTTATACTAATTTAGTTTGTGAATTTATTATTACTTCTGACAAAGAATTTTTTGAAAAAATTGGAGAAGAAGAAACAAAAAGATATTTTCAAACCGCCTACAACTTTGTTGCAAATTATAAAAATCTAGGAGAACAATACATTTTATCTGCAAAAGTTCATTTAGATGAAAGTACACCCCATCTACACTTAGTATTTGCTCCAGTTATTCAAACTAAAGATAAAAACGGAAATCAAGTCAAAAAAATTGCTTGTAGTGAATATTGGAAAGGCAAAGACAGTTATAAAAAACTACAAGATAATTTCTATAAATATATTACTGAAAATGGATTTAATTTAGAACGTGGCAAAGAACGAGAAGTCGAACATTTAAGCACAGAAAAATTAAAGCAAGTTACTAACTACGAAAATATAAAATATGAATTAACGCAAGAAGAAATACAGCCATTAGAAACTAAAAATACAGCTTTAATATTAGCACAGAATAAAGAATTAGCTAAGTATGTAAATAAACTAAAATTGCATTTAAGCAAGTCTTATACTGCAATAGAAACCGTCAATAAATTACAAAAGCAAAATACTGATTTGCAATATGAAAATCAAGAATTAAAAAGAGAAAATCATAAATTAAAGAATTACATAAATAAAACTTTTGAAGTTGTAAAACACCTTTTTAATTTTCCTTTAGATACTTTTAAGCGATTAGTTGATAATTTTGTAAAAAGTTTTGATAAAGATAATTTGTAAAATATTAGAGCAGATAATTACTATAAATTATCTGCTCTATAACTTGTAATTTAGCGAACTAATCTCTTTATTCTCTCAACATAATCATCTGCATG